>DASUXL010000049.1:0-23963 GCA_036377915.1 Candidatus Limnocylindrales bacterium | reverse complement strand
GCGAGTCGAGGTTTTCATCCGCATACCTCCTTGAACAGCTGGTCCCAGTCGTCGAGGAAGCGGGGCAGGCTGTACCGGTTCAGCGCAGCCGTGCGCGCCCGGGTCCCGAATGCCTTTGCCGCGTTGGAGTCGTTGAGCAGCCAGGCCATCGCCTCGCTGAGGAAGTCGACCCGGGTGGAGAGGAATCCGGCTTCGGCCGGCACGGCTTCGATGGCCTCGGTGGTGGCGAGGGCGACCACCGGCATTCCGAGCGTCATCGCTTCGATCAGGCTGAACCCCAGCGAGGTCCACCGGAACGGGTGCAGGTAGACGCGGCGCCGCGCCATCTGCTCGTGCAGGCTCGCCTGTCCCGGATCGCCGTGCGGCAGTACGGGGGCACCGCTCATCCTGCCCGCCAGGGCGAGGCTGTCCGCGCCGTAGACGTCGATCGGTGCGACCCGGGCGAACTGGGGCAGCAGGTCGGTTCCGGTGACCCGCCAGCGGCGCACCGGCTCGTTGATGACGGCCACGGCACGCTCAAGCTCGCCGGTGTAAAGCGCGCCGGGGTCGGCGATGCCGTGCTCTATCACGGTGCGGCGCGTGCCACCCGAGTCCCAGAACAGCTCATTGAAGTGGGTCACGTGGACCAGGACGGCATCGTCACGGTCGGCCATGGGGTGGCGGGTGTTGGGTACCTCGCCCTTGGGCGGGTTGTGCTCCACGAACACCGCCGGGAGCCGGCGCCCGGTCCAGCGCTGCGCCAGGCGCAGCTCGTGCGGCCGTTGCAGCACGACGAGGTCCACGTCGGTGGTCGCCAGCTCCTCCGGCGTCATCTCGACCGCGTTCTGCGGCCAGGCAAAGGTTTGCGCGCGGCCGAGCCCGTCCGGCCCGCGGTCGGGCAGGAGCGGGACGAGGTAGGTGTGCCGGCCCTGTACGAACGAGGTCATCCAGGAACCGTGGACGTTCCAGACGAGAATTCTCACGGAAACCCCTGCGCCGGCTCGGGCAGGGAGCCGGCCGGGGAGTTGCGGCGCCGGGCGAACACGAACAGGGCACCCACCCCGAACGCGACCGTGACCAGAGCGGCCGCGGCGGTCAGGGGGTGGATGCGGCGCCCGCCCCGGGCCGCCCCGAGGCGGCGGTGCCAGCCCGGACCGTACCGGCGGCGAGGCTGCGTCTCGCCGGCGAGACCGTTGCCGCGCCGGGCGCGCGGGCCGATCCAGCGGCCCTCCCGGCGCGCCGGGTGCACCGTGCGGCGCCTGCCGAGCACCAGCTCACCGGCGCTCTGCCGGACCCGGCAAGCAAGATCGGTGTCCTCGCGGCAGCCGCCCGGGAACCCCTCGTCGAAGCCGCCCACCTCCTCAAGCGCGGACCGGCGGTAGGCCATGTCCGCGGTGATCCAGGCGGCGTCGGACAGGTGTGCGGTACTGACCGCCCAGTCGGAGCGCTCGTTGGGGCTGGTCTGCGGGACGACGATGCGCGCCTGCACCCCGGCGACCGACTCCGGCTGGGCCAGGTCGGCCTGCAGCTCCTCCCACCAGCCGGGGCCCGGGAGGACATCCTCGTCAAGGAAGACGATCCAGTCCGCCTCGGTGGCGCGCCAGCCGGCGTTGCGCGCGGCCGCCGGACCCCTTGCCGGGCCGGGGACGACGCGCACCCAATCAGGTGTCCTAAGTGGAGGATCGTGGGCGGGGCGGTCGTCCACGACGATGACCTCCGCCCGATCCGGCGGCAGCCTCCTCAGCAGCGCGCGCAGGCTCACGCGCCCGACCGTCGGCACAACAAACGCCACCCCGCCGCCCATCACCCCTGCCTACCCCGCGAGGTGTTTCCAAAACCATTCCGGGGGTACCTCACCCGCTATGAACACCGAAGATGTCCGCGGCAACAGCAAGCACGGTCCCCGGCTCGACGACCAGCTGGCAAGGGAGGTAGAGGGGCAGCTCAAGGGCGGCTCGGGGGGTGGCCGCGCCGATGAGTGGCGCGAACCTGAGCCTCCCGCCGACGGCGAGCCCGAGCCGGGCTGGATCCCGGCCGGGCATCACGGGGTGGACTCGGGCGACGACCGCGACCCCGACAGGCGCGAGATCAGGGCCCGCATCGGCGGTTACCTCCCGCGCGACGTCTTCCCGGCCGGCAGGGCCAAGCTCATCGCGGCGGCACGGGAGAACAGGGCGACCGACGACGTGATCGACACGCTCGGCGGGCTGGCCCCGAACGTGACCTACCCCGATGCCCGCGAGCTGTGGAAGGCGCTGGACCTACTGTCAGCACGATGAGAGCAGAGGTTGACCGCCACGTCGGGGATCGACACGAGGGGAGGGTGTCCAAGATTACCCGACGTGACGGCCAGTTCATCGACCGTCCGTAACACCGGACCGGTCATGGCATCAGACGTCCGTGTGCTCCTCGACCTGACGGCGACGGTAGGTGGTCGATGTCGGCGTCGTCGGCATGGTCGGGTCGACCGGGTCGACGGTGTCCCGCGTGACCGAACGGCGGCTGCGCGGTCCCCAGATGAGGGTGGTGAAAATGAGGCCGACGACGCCCGCGATCATCAGGATCCAGCCGACGATGTCGAGGTCGAGAAAGCCGACTTGAACGTTGAGTGCGAAGGTGAGAATGGCCCCGATTGCGATTAGCAATACGCTGGCGCCGATACCCATCGCCACTCCTTTCTCTTGGAGGCTCTTTTGGAAGCCGCCGTGACGAGCACGGCGGCTTCGGGAAACTCCGATCAGACCGGTAGGTCGGTGGTGTCAGGCACACGCGTATCCGAGTTGCGCGACACCGCCGCCTTGGCCTTGTCGAAGGGGCTGCCGGGGGTGGCCTTGGCCTTGGCGATCCGCCCGTCTATCGAGGTTTTCGCGTCCTTGAGCTCGTGGCTGACCGCGGCCATCGCCTTGTCGACGTCTGGCCGCCGCCTGCGGTAAAGCTCCGAGACGCCCCAGCCCACGATGATGCCGATCACGGTGGCCCGGAACATCGGCCACCTGCTGCGACTCGGCATTGGACGCCCGGCGAGGGCATCCCACGCGAGGCTGGCCCGGCGACGGGCTTGCTCACCGAGATCCTTGGCATGTTCGGCCGCTACATCGCGCGTCGAGCTGAGACCACCGGCCAGCTCGTGCCACGTGGCCGCGGCCAGGCCATCGGTATTGCTCTTCCTGCCGAACATAAGTTTGTTCTCCCTTCGTGCCGGCACGCGTAGTGGACGGATACCCATCACTGTCCGCATCAAAACCGCACGCAGCGGGTACACGACGAGTTATGGCGGACGTGATGGTGTTCTCACCGACACCGCAGTTGACAGTCACCATCGAGGACAGCGATGGCGACGAGGTGCATTTCCACGCCGGTGGCCAGGGAGTCTGGCAGGCCCGCATGATTAACTCGCTCGAGGTCGACGTGGTGCTGTGCTGCGCGCTTGGCGGCGAGTCGGGATTGCTGCTCGGCCCGCTGATCGGTGCGGAGGGGATCCGCGTGCGCTCGGTGGCGATGGCCGCGTCCAACGGCGTCTACGTGCACGACCGGCGCGACGGCGAGCGGCGCGAGGTGGCCGACCAGTTGGGCGAGCCGTTGACCCGGCACGAGCAGGACGAGTTGTACGGGCTGGCGCTTGCCGAGGGCCTCAAGGCGAAGGTGTGCCTCCTAAGTGGAGTGAACCATCCCGACGTCATGCCGCCCGACATGTACCGCCGGCTGGCCGGGGACTTGCGCCGCAACCACTGCACGGTGGTGGCCGACCTTTCCGGTGACTACCTGCGGGCCGCGCTGGAGGGCGGGCTGGATGTGGTGAAGGTGTCGCACGAGGAACTGCTCGACAGTGGACTTTCCGATGGCTCCAGCGAAGCGGAATTGGTACCCCTGATGAAAAAATTGCGATCGGAAGGGGCGCGGACCGTCATCGTCAGCCGGGCCGAGCGCCCCGCTCTGGCGCTCACCGGCGACCGTGTGGTGCGGGTGTCCATGCCCACGCTTGAGGCGGCCGACCATCGCGGCGCGGGCGACTCGATGACCGCGGGTGTGGCCGCGGTGCTGGCCTCCGGAGGCGATGTGGACACGGCGATCCGCACCGGGGCCGCGGCCGGCGCGGTGAATGTCACCCGGCGCGGGCTGGGCACCGGACGGGCCGACGTCATCGCCGCGCTGCGGGAGCGGGTCGAGCTGACACCCGTGGAGTCCATGGAGTCCCAGGAATCCGACCACACCTCCCCCGAGGAGCTCGCCGAAAAGTCCAAGGTGGACTGATGCTCGCGCTCATCACCAACGATGACGGCATCGAGTCGCCGGGCCTGAGGCAGCTTGCCCTGTCCGCCTTGGAAAGCGGTCTGGACATCGTCGTGGCGGCGCCGCTGAGCGAGGCGAGCGGCAGCAGCGCCTCGGTGAGCGCGGTCGCCGACGACCACCGCGTCGTCATCGAGAAGCGCACCCTGCGGGGTCTGGAGGACCACCCGGCCTACGCCGTCGTCGGCTCGCCCGGCCTGATCACCCTGCTGGCCACGCGCGGCGCGTTCGGCGACCCGCCGGATCTGGTGCTGTCCGGGATCAACCTGGGCGCCAACGCCGGGTACGCGGTCGTGCACTCCGGCACCGTCGGCGCCACTGTCACCGGCTTTGTCAACGGATGCCGTGGCATGGCGGTCTCGCTCGACGTGCGCACCCACGACGGCACCCGGCACTGGGAGAGCGCGGGAAAGCTTGTGCCGCAACTGATTCCGGTGCTTCTCGGGCTGCCGGAGGCGACGATCCTCAACGTCAACGTGCCCGACGTGCCGCCGGATCAGGTGCGCGGGCTGCGCCGGGCGCGGCTGGGCGGCTTCGGCCAGGTCCAGATGGCGATCGCCGAGCGGGGGGCGGGGTTCGTGGGCATCGCCCTGGAGGAGTCGCCGGAGCACAAGCCCGACCCGGGTACCGACATGGCGCTGTTGCAGGAGGGGTTTGCCACCGTCACCCCGCTGACCCCCCTCAGCGAGGCGGCGGTGGACCTCAATCTCTGAGCGCGCGGGCGCCGTCGCGGGTGCGCTGGGGGTCGATCTCCCGCTCCGGATGGCGCCGCAGGTACTCGTTCTCCAGCTCGTGGGTGCGCGTGGTGTGCCGCGCAAGCGCCGACCAGGAGCCGTGCCGGACGGTCTCCGCCCGGGTGTGGCCCAGGCTCTCCATCTCGCGCACCAGGTCCTCCTCGGACAGGACGCCGGGGTCGACCCCGCCGTCATGGTCGAGGAGGGACTCGGTGGCGCTTCGGTCGTAGAGGCCCTCCGGAAGGTGCCCGATGGCCGCGATCAGCTCGGGGGGCAGGTCCGCGAGGACCGCACGCCGGTGCATCTCCTCGATATTGATCTGCTCCGATCCAGCGAAGATCTTCTCCAGCAGCGCCGATACGGTCATCGTGAGCCTCTCAGTGGTTGGCCGGGGCGGCCGAGATGTCCGCGAGCGCCGATCGGGAGTCCTGCTCGATGGCGAGGTCGCCGATGGAGACGATGCCCACGAGACGCTCACCCTCGCACACCGGCAGGCGCCGGAGGGCGTGGCGGCGCATCAGGTCGACGGCCTTGGACACGCTGTCCTGGGGGGCGAGGCAGATCGGGTCCGCGCTCAGGATGTCGGAAACGGTTGTCATATTGGGGTCCCGGTTGGTGGCGATGGCTCTGATCACGATGTCGCGGTCGGTGATGACACCGCGCAGACCCCGGTCGTCCGTCACCAGAACGTCACCGATGTCGTAATCGCGCATCTGGCGTGCCGCCTCCGCGACCGTGGCATTCTCGGTCAGGCACACCGGATCCGCGGTCATGACCTCGCTGATGGTTTTCGCCATCCAGATCACCTCCAAGGTGGTTTCCTCCAGACATACCCGCTGTGCAAAGCTTCACTCGGGTTTGCGATTTTTCAGATGGGGGTACCCACAACCTCTGTCCCCCAAGGGACAGGCAAGCCCTCAAGGCGGTGAAACTTACGATGGTGTCCACGTCGCACAAGGTGCTCGTGACGACCACCGAGACGGTTCCAGGATTCAAGATCTTGAAGGTCCTGGGACCGATCGTCGGAGTCGCGGCGCGCACGCGCAGCCCCTATTCTGAGGGCTTCAAGTCCACATCGGACGGTCACGGTGCCACTCCTCACCAGCGGCGAGACCTCATGGTCCACAGCCGCTTCGAGGCGGTCAACAACATGGTGGAACAGGCCCAGATGGTCGGCGCCAACGCCGTCATCGCCATGCGCTTCGACCACCGCGCCGTGACCGAGGTCTGGAACGAGATCTGCGCCTACGGCACAGCCGTCATGGTCGAGCGAGAGTAACCGGTCGTCCGTCCCGCGGCTAGGTCCTCAGAGCGAGGAGGGCCAGGTCGTCTTCGCTTGGGGCCCAAGCGTCGAGCAGCGTCACCAACTCCTCCGGGCTGGGGTTGTCCAGCCCGGAAACGTACTTCGCCAGCGCTTCCATCGGGTCGTCGCTGTCGTGGCGATGCTCGATCAGGCCGTCGGTGTAGAACAGCAGCGTCGAGCCGGGCGGCAGGACGATGCTGTCCTGCCTGTACGGCTTGTCCGACAGCCCGAGCAGCGGCTGCGCCGCCCCGTGCAGGAACCCGGGGTCCGGGGCCAGCAGCAGCGGCGGCGGGTGGCCGGCGTTGGCCCAGCTGAACACGGTCTCACCGGACTTGCCGCGGTGAACCTGCCCGCAGATGAGGGTGGCGCACGAGCCTGTCCTCAGGTGGTCGGCGATCTGGTTGAGCCGGGTCAGCACCTTGGCCGGGGTCGACTCGGGCAGGCACGCCAGCGCCTGGAGCATGCTGCGCAGCTGCGCCATGGTGGTGGCGGCGGGCAGGTCGTGCCCGACCACATCGCCGATGGCGATGGCCAGCCCGCCGTCGGGCAGGCGCAGCGCGTCATACCAATCTCCGCCGATCTCCAGGCCGGGGCCGGCGGGACGGTACCGCACCGCGATCGACATGCCCGGCATGCGCGGCGGCGCCGACAGGAAGCTGCGCTGCAGCGCAAGTGAAACCTCGGTGGTGCGCTCAAGCCGCAGGGCGTGGTCCACCGCGACCGTGGCCCGCGCCGTGATCTCGCGCAGCAGGCTGATGTCGCTCGCCTGGAACGGCGGCTTGCCGTTGGCGGTGACGAAGACGACGACCGCGTGCACCGCATTGGCCACCTGAACCGGGACCGCCACCAGGCTGGTGACCGGAAGCGCCGCCAGCCACGGCTCATCGTCGTCCTTGCGGGCCTGCATGGTGACGACCGCGCGCCGCCGCCGCACCGCCTGGATGATCGGGCTCAGCGGGGGCAGCGTCACGGACACGCCCGAGCGCGGCGGCGCGACGTGAAGCGCCGGATCGATCGTGCAGGCGACGCGGGTGAGCGTGCCGGCCGTCGCCTCCCGCGTGGCCGGATGCCAGAGGTAGATGGCGCACGCGTCGGCGAGATTGGGTACCACGCTCCCGGCCAGTGCGGCCAGCTCGCGGCGCGGTTCCACCTCGGCGGCGACCGCGTTGGTGGCATGGTCGAGCGCGCGTAGCCGCTCCCGCTCGGCTTCCGCCTCGCGCAGCGCCCGCATATGGTCAGTTACGTCGACCGCCACCACGAGCACGCCGGTCACCCCGGCGCCCTGACCCCGTAAGGGGGAAAAGCTGATGTCGCACAAGCGCTCCTTGCCCACGCGCACCTGCCGGCTCAACGCCCGCTCCCCGGTGGTGAGCACCTGCCCCGCCATTCGCGCAACAACATCGTCGGTGGGCTTAGATCCCCTCGTCGAGGGGAATAGTTCCAGGTATGCAGGGGTGGCGTGGTGCAGGTTCAGATCGGGAGCGCCGAAGATGGCCATGGCAACGGCAGCCTCGTCGAGAGCCGCCAGCAGAGGCGACTCTGAGGCCATCCTTGGCGGCGCCGCCGTGGGTTCCCGGTTTTCGATAACCACTAGTATTTCTGCCCGCGTGCCACACCTCAAGGAAAGTCTGATATGTCGAGCCTGAACTGGCGGGTGCAGCAAAGGCACCCGGCGGCGATCGTCACCCTTGCGGGGCCCATCGAGCCCGGCCCGGTCGGCGACGTCGCGGACGTGCTGCGAGAGTGCCTGGCGGGCATGCCGACCGTGCTGCTGCTGGAGGTGTCACGCCTGGAGGCGGAGAGCTGCTCTGCCCTGGAATGGCTGCGGGATCTCTCCGCGGCGGCGGCAACCTGGCCGGGGGTACCCGTATATCTCTGCGCCCCGTCGGAGGAGCTGAAGCGCTGCGACCTGCCCGGCTACGCCTCGGTGGAGGAGGGGCTGCGCGCGTGGGTGGACGTCGAGCCGGAGGAGCGCTACTCGGTGGCGCTGCCCGCGATCCCGCAGTCGTGCGCGGACGCGCGGGAGTTCGTCGCCAAGGTGTGCCAGGGGTGGGGCATCCGGCGGCCGGTGCGGCTGGCCCAGATCCTCATCTCCGAACTTGTCTCCAACGCGGTGATGCATGCCAGGTCAGGGCTTGATGTGACGGTGCGGCGCTTCGGCGGTGGGATAGAGCTGAGCGTGCGGGACGACGGCGCCGGGCTGATCCTCGCAGACCTTCCGCCGGACCCGCGCGGGTTCGGGTTACAGCTGGTGGAAGCCATGTCAGATGCTTGGGGGAGCGCTCCCACGGGCGCCGGTAAGGTTGTGTGGGCACGACTCGTGGCGTAGTCTGTGGGCACGAGGCGGTGATCATTCCGACCTCTTGAGGTGCTCCAGCAGCCGGGCACCAGCCAGCCGACCAAACACGCCCTTATAAGCGTGGGTCTATGGCAGGTGAGTCTATGGTTTCCAGAACCAAGGCGTCGGCGCCCGCCGGCGAAAAGGACGACACTTCATTCGACATCGACGACACCGCTTCCGAGCTGCTGCATTCAATGGGCAAGCGGGAGCCGGGAGACCCTGAGCGGGCACGCCTGCGCGATGAGGCGATCGCCGCCTACACGCCGCTTGCGCGCCGCGTCGCCGTGCGTTTCCAGAAGCGCGGCGAGGAGCTCGACGACCTCACTCAGGTAGCCCTGATCGGTCTGATCAAAGCGGTCGACCGGTTCGACGCCGAACGAGGTGTCCACTTTGTACACTACGCAGTCCCCACGATGCTCGGAGAGCTCAAGCGGCACTTCCGCGATCGTGGTTGGACAGTCCGGGTGAACCGGGGCCTGCAGGAGCTTCACCTGCGCATCGCCAAGGCGGTGCCGCAGCTGAGCCAGCAACTGCAGCGAACCCCGCAGGCGGCGGACATCGCCGACTACCTAGGCGTCGAAGAGGAAGAGGTACTGCAAGGCATGCAGTGCGCTGGTGCGTATGCACCGCGCTCCCTCAACGACGTCGTCCCCGGAAGCGACGACACCGAGCTCGGTGAGCTCGTGGGTGAGCAGGACCGCCAGCTCGAGCTGGTCCCCGACCGCATGGCCTTGCGCGAGGTGGTCGGCCGGCTCGACGAAAGGGAGCGGCAGATCCTGCGGCTTCGTTTCATGGACAACCTCACCCAGTCCGAGATCGCCGCGCTCATCGGTGTGTCGCAGATGCACGTGTCACGCCTTCTGGCGCGCGCCTTTTCGCAGCTTCGCGAGATGCTGCTGGCAGAGGAATAAAACCTGTAACAACCCCGCGGCCTCCGGCCTTAGGCTGGGGGCCGCGGTGCTTTGCGCGACTCCGCGGTGACGGTTGAAGCGGCAGGCGGCGCCGCGCATACGGCCAAGGCCATCTCGGCAACGAGGCTTGGCGCGTCCGCCGCTTCGAGCCGCCCGGCCGCGACGTCGGTTGCCGCGCCGTGCAGGATGTGGTGCATAACGGCGGCCAGCAGCTCGGCCGCGATGTCTGACCGGAAGACGCCTGTTCGCTGGCCACGGCGGATCAGGTGGTGAACCCGCTGCTCGGGTTTGGCGTGCAGGTCGTGGACCCGGCCGGGGGGCAGGACGGCCTGTGCTGCCTGCAGGACCGAGGCCGCCTGGGCGAGCAGCAGCCAGCCGGACTCCATGAGCGCCCGAAGCCCGTCGCGGGGGTCGCCGGTCAGGTCGACGGCTTCCAGCACCTCATCCCCCTGGGCCAGAAGCCGGATCATGGCCGCTTCGACCAGGGCTTCTCGGGACGGGAAGTGGGCGTAAAGGGTCACGCGGCCGACCCCCGCCTCCTGGGCGATGTCGTTCATGCTCGCCTCGGCGCTGCGCCCGAGGCTGGTGACGGCGGCCTGGACGATCTTTTCGGCGTTCTGCCGTGCGTCTGCGCGGCGGGCCGGCCCGGCGGCGGCGTGAGGCATGCCACTTCCTTAAGTCAAACATGGTGTGTACGGGTTACTGTACCTGACGAACGTAACTTGAACAGCCACTGTACGACTTATCGTGGAGGCGACGACCGTGTCCGAGACCTTGACCGCAACCAGTACCCACGCACCCCATCCACGACGCTGGCGAATCCTCGGGCTGGTCGGCATCGCGCAACTCATGCTCATCCTCGACGTCACCGTCGTGGCGATCGCCCTGCCGCACATGGGCACAGACCTCGATCTGCAACGAGAAGCCCTCACCTGGGTGGTCAGCGGCTACACCCTCGCGTTCGGCGGACTGCTGCTGCTCGGCGGCCGCGTTGCCGACCTGTTCGGAGCCCGCCGGATGATCCTGGCCGGTCTGCTGCTGTTCGCGGCGGCGTCGTTGACCGCGGGACTGGCGATCTCCGCACCGATGCTGCTGACCGGCCGGATCGCGCAGGGCATGGCCGCCGCGATGCTCTCGCCAGCGGCCCTATCGGTCATCGTCACGATCTTCGACGGCGACGAACGCAACCGGGCGCTGGGCATCTGGTCCGCCCTCGGCGGCAGCGGCGCCGCCCTGGGCGTCTTGCTCGGCGGGCTCCTCACCGCCGGACCCGGCTGGGAATGGATCTTCTACATCAACGTCCCCATCGGGCTCGTGCTGCTCTTCACGCTGCGCTCCCAGCTACCGGCACCGCCAGTGCCGGCGACCAGGGCACGCCTCGACCTTCCCGGCGCGGCCCTGGTGACCGCGGCGACAGCGACCCTGATCTATGCGCTGATCAGGGCCGGAGACCACGGCTGGGCCACACTGACCACCGCCGCGCTGGTGGTGGTATCGGTGATCCTCTACATCGCCTTCGTGGTGCGCCAGCGCCTTGCCGCAAGCCCGCTGATGAACGTGCGGCTACTGACCCGCAGGCCGGTGGCCACCGGTATCCTGCTGATCCTTGTCGCCACCGCACTCATGATCATGATGTTCTTTCTCGGCACGTTCGCCCTGCAGGAGTATCACGGTTACGGGGCGCTGACCACCGGGCTGCTCTTCCTGCCCATCGCGCTGTCCACCATGCTCGGCGCCAACCTGGCCGGGCGCGTCATCGGCCGCGCCGGGCCCCGGACCTTGGCAGTGTCCGGGCTGGTCGTTGCCGCCGCCGGCCTGGCCATCCCAGCGATCTGGTACGGCGCCACAGCCATGGTGGTCGGCATGACGGTCGCGGCCGCCGGCATCGGATCGCTGTTCGTGGTCGCCTCCGCCACCGCGCTCGGGCAGGTAGCGGCGCACGAAGCCGGCCTTGCCGCCGGAATCGTCAGCACTTTCCACGAGTTCGGCGCCTCACTCGGCGCGGCGGTCGTATCCAGCATCGCCGCTGTCAGCATCGTGGTGGGTGGCACCGAGGGGTTCACTCGCGGGTTCACCACCGGTGCGATCGTCGCCATCGTGACCGCGGTCGCGGCGTTCGCCATCACTGCGGGTTCCCGAACCACGGACACTCGGGAGCTGCCGCTAGGAGACAAGGTATGACAAGGGAAAACGACCGTTACGTGGTCCGGCCGGGCCGAGCTTCCGACGCCATCGAGCTCGCTCGCCTGCATGCATCGGTCCAGCTTCAGGCGGTGACCGGCGGGCAGCCGCACCCCGGCATCGCCGCCTGGGTCGAAGGCTTGCTGGCCGGTCATCCCTCGGTCGTACCCGACGACTTCCTGGTCGCCGAGGACTCGGTCACCGGCCGTCCGGTGGCCAGCCTCGTCGGGCTGCGGCAGGACTGGGCTCTGGCCGGGGTCAGGCTGCCGGTCGCCCAGATCGAGTTGGTGGGCACGGCACCGGAGCACCGCGGGAACCGGCTCACCGACCGGCTTTTCGCCTCGCTGCACCAGCGGTACGCGGCAAGCGGTGTGCCGGTGCAGATCATCGAGGGCATCCCCTACTTCTACCGGCGGCTCGGCTACGAATACGCCCTTGCCAACGACGGCGCCCCAACGGTGCCCGCCACCGCACTGCCGGCCGCCGGGCACGACCGGCCGGACGGCTCCCGCGGCGGCCCGATGGTGCGCCCGGCCACGGTCGCTGACGCGGACGGCCTTGCCGCCATCGACCGGCGGCTCGCTGGCGGGAACGCCCTCGTCTGCCCGAGGGACGCCGAGGTGTGGCGGTACGAGATCGCCGGGCGCGGCCCGGCGGACCTCGCTCGGCGCGTGGTCGCCGTCCTGGTGCACGGCACCGATGTGCAGGGCTACCTGGTTCACGGTGCCCGGCTCTCCATCGCGGGCGAGCTGGCCGTGGTCGCGGCGGCCTGCGGTCGACCGGCCGACTGGCCGCGGGCCGCCCCGGCCATGCACGCATACCTCGGCCACATCGGCCGGCACTACGAGGCATCGGCGGGCCGGCCGTTCACCTCGGTGCGCCCCATCCTCGACCCGGACCATCCGCTGGTCCGCCTCGGCCCGCCCGGGATACCGAAACGGCCCAGGGGCTGGTATGCCCGCAGCGGCGACCCGGCCGACCTGCTCACCCGGCTACAGCCGCTGCTGCGGGCTCGCTGGCACGCAGCCGACCTGAGATGGCACGAGCCCACATTGACCATCGACATGTACGGTCGCGCCGCCCGGCTGGAGTTCACCGGTGGGGAACTGACGGCGGTGACGGCCCTGCGCGGCGCCGTCAGCCCGTCCACCGACCCTGAGACCCACGCCGCCATCCCGCCGGGCGCTCTGCTCCAGCTTGCCTTTGGTCACCGCACCCTGCCCGAAGTGCTGGATACGTGGCCGGACTGCCTGCTGCGCGACCGCCTCACCGAACACTTCCTGACGGCGGCGTTTCCCCGGGTGCCGGTCCGGGTCTGGCCCCGCAACTGATCACGGGGTACTGCGATTAACCGGCGAGGACCTTGCGCAGGGTATCGGCGAACGGCTCGGGCTTGCCCATGCCGCCGTACTCGCCGCCCAGGAACCCGTCGTGGCCACCCGGGAAGATGACCGGCTCCTTGCCCAGCAGTGCCGCGATGGCGGTGCCGCCGCGCCCGGCCAGTGCGTTGCCCGACTCCTCGCCCACCCCGACGACGATGCGGGTGGACGCCTTGCCCAGGGCGTCGAAGTCGTGCTTGTAGTGGGTGCAGGTGATTATGTTCTGCCCGACGAGCGGGTCATTGCGGGAGCCGTCGTCCCCGGCCGGCAGCCCGAACATCGCGGGATCCGGCGCGGGCCGGTCGAGGTAGTCGTCCGGCAGCGGGCCGTCGAACATGACCAGACCGATGAACTTGGCCATCGCCGGCCCGTACCCGTCCCGGTAGTACGTCTCGCGGATGTCCGTCGTGACCGCCAGAGCGACCTCGCGGTCCGGCAGCACCTGCGCGGCCGGGGGCTCGTGCGCCACCAGCGTGCGCACCTGCTCAGGGTGCTTTGCCACCAAGGCAAGCGCGTTGACGGCGCCGCCGCTGCTGGCGAAGATGTCCACCGGCCCCGCCCCGAGCGCGGAGATGATCCGGTGCAGATCGTCGGCGTGCTCGTCGGGTGTGGTCTCGGCGGCGGCGTCGGTGCGCACGCTGCGCTCGGCACCGCGCGGGTCATAGGTCACCACGGTGCGGTCGGTGAAGTGCCCGGCCAGGGTGACGAACCCGGCGGCGGCCATCGGCGACCCGATCACCAGCAGGACCGGTTCGGTGCTGGAATCGTTGCGCCGGACGTCGTAGTAGATCGTGGCGCCCGGGGCATCGAGCGTATGAGTCGTCGGCTCGGTCATTGTTTCCCCTCCATGGGTATTCTTCGGCTCTCGCAGTGTTGACCGACCGGAACGCCGAAACTCATCGGTCACCCCGTCAGCAGGCGCCAATCCGAGGGGATTTCGACGTTGTACGGCGCCTGGGCGTTGGCGCCGACCCGGATGACCTGCCCACCCAGGCGCAGCCGGTCGAGCGTGAGGGCGCCCCACGAGCGCGGCATCTGAGGGTTGAGCCGCAGGGTGCGGGCGGGAACGTCCGGTTCCAGGCCGAGGAAGGCGCGCAGCAGCATGAAGGGCGCGGCGCTCGCCCACGCCTGGGGCGAGCACGAGGTCGGGTACGGCACCGGCGGGCTGAACGCCTCGGCCGGGAACCCGCAGAACAGCTCGGGCAGGCGCCCACCGAAGGCCAATCCGGCCCGCAGCAGGCCGTCGGCGAGGCGGTGCGCAAGTTCGACCGCGCCCGGCACGTGGGAGTACCGCATCAGCCCGGCCACGCACAGGGCGGTGTCGTGCGGCCAGACCGACCCGTTGTGGTAGCTCATGGGGTTGTACGCGCCCATCCGGTCGGACAGGGTGCGCAGCCCGAAGCCGCTGTCCATGTCGGGCCGGGAGAGCCGCTCGACGAGGAGCGCGGCGTGTTCGTCGCTGACGATGCCGCTCCACAGGCACTGGCCGGCGTTGGTGGTCAAGGAATCGACGGGCCGTTTGGTCCCGTCGAGCGCGATGGCGAAGTAGCCCTCGTCGGGCAGCCAGAAGGCGTTGGCGAACAACGCCTTGAGCTTGCCGGCGCGCTCGCGGCAATTCTCGGCGACGGTGGTCTCGCCGAACGCTTCGGCAAGTTCGGCTCGGGCGCGCCAGGCCGCATACGCGTAGCCTTGCACCTCGGCCAGGGCGATGGGCGGGTCGGGCAGGCGGCCGGAGGCGTCGTTCACCCCGTCCCAGCTGTCTTTCCAGCCCTGGTTGGCCAGGCCGCGGTCGGTGTGGCGCTGGTACTCGAGAAAGCCGTCGCCGTCGCGGTCGCCGAAGGCGTCCATCCAGGACAGTGCCCTGTCGGCGGCGGGCAGCAGGGCGCGCACGGTGGATTCGGGTGCGCCCCAACGCCATACCTCGCCGAGCAGCGCCACGAACAGCGGGGTGGCGTCGATGGTGCCGTAGTAGTGCCTGCCGCCCATCATGACCACGCTCTCCGGCCCGAGCCGCGACTCGTGCAGGATCCGTCCCGGCTCCTCCTCGGTCTGCGGATCGCTGCGCTGCCCTTGCAGGCTGGCGACCAGGTTGAGGGTCCCGATGGCGATGGTCGGGTCGAGCGGCAGCGACATCCACGCCGACAGCAGGCTGTCCCGCCCGAACAGGGTCATGAACCAGGGCGCGCCGGCGGCGAGGAAGACCCAGCCCGGATCGTCCGGGTTTTCGATGCGCAGGGCGTCGAGGTCGTGCAGGCTCTGCCGCAGCACCAGGCCCAGCTCGGCGTGGTGGGTCTTGATGGAGGTGATCCGGGAAAGCCAGGGGGACTTGCCGGGGCTGGTGGCGCTGGACTCGTCGCGGAAGCGCGGCTCGATCCGGCGCCCGTCGACCAGGGGCTGGGCGAGCACCTCGACCTCCCACTGCTGGCGCGGTGGGATGAGCGCCTCCCAGCTCAGGCTGCCGGGGCTTGCCTGCGGGTCCTTGGTGGCCTGGACGAACAGGCCGCGGGTCCCGTCGCCCCGGCTGAACATGAGGTTGATCCCTGTCGCGACGGTGTCGGCGTCGCTGTGCCGCACGCGGCCCTCCTTGACCGCGAACAGGTCGGCGAAGTCGGCGGCGACGTGCAGCTCCACCCTGACGACGGTCGCCTCCCGGCCCACGTTGGCCAGGGTGATCGTCTCCTTCATGCCTTCGCCGATGAACCTGCGCCGCACGCACAGGACGGTGGAGTCGGATTGCCCCGGGGCGGGCGGCCGGCGCAACACGAACCGGGCGGTGAAGCCCTGTCCGTCCACTATGGATAGTGGTTGCGCCGGCTGCCCGTCAAGGCGGAGCTGCCAACCCGACACGATGCGCGTGTCGCGGAAGAACAGTCCCTGCGGACGCCCTGTCTCCATATCGCCACTCGCGTTGCAGATGCAGAAGGTTGTTCCTTCCACCATCGTTACCACGTGGCGGCCGGTGGTGAGGGACACCGGTTCGCCGGCGTTGTTGAAGGGCGTCGATGAGGTCATCTGCTCCGCAACCCCGCCATGATTTCGTTGGCGGGCCGCCAGGCAGCGTGCTTGGCAACGGCCTGGCGATAGCAGCGGGTGTAACCGGCGGCCATGCGCGCCGCGCTGAAGTTGACCTCGACGTGGCGCCGGCAGGCGCCGGCGTCGATCGCCGTTACCGCCTCAAGCGCGTCGGGCAGCTCCTCCGGACGGTCACAGATGATCCCGGTGACACCGTCGAGCACGACCTCTGGCACCGCCCCGTTTCGCAGGGCGACCACAGGTGTGCCGCACACCATCGACTCGATCATCACCATCCCGAACGGCTCCTCCCATTGCACCGGGAACAGTAGGCAGCGGGCGTTGACCAGAAGCTCTCGCTTTAGGATCGCGTCGGCCACCCCCACAACCTTATCGTCGGGACCGATCAATGGCTCCACCGACTCGGCGAAATACCTCTTCTCGACCGGCTCTGCACACTTTCCGGCCAGGATGAGCGGCAACCCGGCGGCGTGCGCCGCTTCCAGCGCCACGTGCGGCGCCTTGTCCGGGTGGTACCGGCCCAGCCATAGGGCGTATTCACCTTTGCGCGCCGAGAACGGCCACGTCCTCGGACGCAATCCATTGTGGACCGTCGCTGTCCAGTTCAACTCCGGCGCCAATGACGCCTGCCGTTTGCTGATCGCGACGAGCGCGACGTCCGTGCCCAGGGCCCGGTAGTACCTGCGCGCGTCCTGATGCGGCGGGCCGTGCACCGTTACCACCGTCGGCAGGCCCAGCTCGGCGTACGCGTGCGCGTTGAGCGGTCCGCTGAACGTGTGGTCGTGAATGACGTCCACCTCGCCGGCCATGGCCAGATCCTCCACGGCCCGGCGGGTCAGGATCGCGTGCAGCACCTCGGCGTACGGCTCGCCCAGCCGTTCCGGGACGGTTCTGTCCCAGACTGTCAGCAGGCGTGCCTTGGTGCCCTTGCGGCCCGCGCCGATGATGGTCACGTCGTGTCCCATGTCGACCAAACCATCGGCGAGATCGGCCATTACCGCTTCGACGCCGCCGTAAGCGGACGGCGGGACATCGAAGTAGGGCGGCGCGATCAGCGCGATTTTGAGAGGCCTTGATGGCTCTCCTGGCGTTTCGTTGAGCTGTTCGGTTGAGCCGGTTTTCCGGTCTCTGGCAGCTGTATTCCTCACGTTTGTGGCATCTACCCGTTTGGACCTTGGTTTAATCCTGTGCAACCAAGACAGCTAGGCAAGCCTCGTCGCTGCTCTGCGGAAGCTTGAGCGCTAGAACGCCCTCGGGGCCCGCTTCCCGGTACCCCCCATCAAGAGCTGTAGCCAGGCTCACCAGCGGGTTCGTCTGGCGCCTGTCCACCACCCCGTCGGTGTAGCCGACGAGCGCGTCACCGGCCGAAAGATGCGCGCTGAACTCCTGATATTCGGTCCCCTCGATGAGCCCGAGGACCGGGCCGGGCGGGGCCGAAAGCAGGCGAGGCCGTTTCACCTCGCGGCTGAGCAGGATCGGTGGCAGGTGACCGGCGCTGGCAAACCGCAGTTCACCCGAAAGTGGTGCAAACTTCGCCAGCATCAGGCTGGCAAGTGAAGGTTCCTCATCCCGCCCCAGATCGCTGTTGACCACCTGCAAGATGCGGGTCAGCGGCGTGCCCGCCATGCCCAGGGCGATGACCGGGCGCACCAGCCGCACCGCGGTCGCCGCGGCGGTCATGCCCGCGCCGAACATGTCGCCGATCAGCATCAGCACCGAGCCGTCGGGAAGCGAGATGGCGTCGCAGAAGTCGGCGCGCAGCGGCACCTCCGTGTCCGGCAGGAAATGGCGGCCGTGCACGGACGCGCCCGGCACCCGCAGTGTCACCGTCTCCTTCGGATACAGCAGATCCACCAGGCGTGCCGTCAAATCCTGTTGGGAGGCAAGGCGAAGCCGTCCGGCAGCCGCTCGGGATTGGAGGCTTCGCAGGTGCTGCTCGCGCGCGTAGCGGTCCGAGATGTCTTGCGCCAGAAGATGAATCGTTTTCGGGGGTACGTTTGCGGGTTGGGCTTCGCAGAAAAGGCGAAGCCACCGCACGTCCTCGCGGCCTTCCCCCTTGACCCGAAGGTCGACGACGCAGTCATTGCCCGCGATCACCTCGGCGATGAGCCGCTCGGCACGCGCCTTGTCCGCCGGGTCGGCGGCATTGACAAGCCACTCGAACGACGATGCCTCGCGCGCGCCTTCGCGGCCCAGCAGCCTGTACATGCCCGGCGACCAGCGGCCCTCGCCCGTGTTGAGATCCCACTCCGCCCAGCCGAAACCGCCGAACGCCTCCAGCCGGACCAGGTGCTGATCCTTGCTGATCACCTCGTCGAGGCGCTCCCACGAGGCGAGCACGGCGCCGCCCACCCGGGAGGCGCGGCGGCTGACCACGATGCGGCGCTTGCGCCCGTTGACAATCGTCTCTTCGTTGGTGGCCGGGCGATGCCAGGTCTGTCCGGTCGCGAGCACGTCGACGTAGGCGGCGTAGACGCCGTTGTCGGCGAGCATCGGGTTGACGTCCAGCAGGCGCCTTCCGACCGGCACCCGCTCGCCCGCGCTGCCCGCCTCAAGCCGGAAGTCGACAACGGCACCCTCGCGGTCGCGCAACGGCGTCAGCAGGTATGCGTTGCCGTGGATACCGTCGAGCACCGCCCGGATCCAGTCGAGGTCGGCGGTCATCGCCGCGGCGTCCCCGGCGGAAACCTCCGGCCACAGGTTGTTGAGCACGCGCCCCGCCGCGGCGGCAAGATGGGCGAGGTAGACCTTCATCGCCTCGCCGATGCGCCGCGCGACCGGCCAGGCAAACTGGATCGCGCCGACCACCCTGTCCTCGACGGCCAACGGGAAGACCACGCGCACCTCGCCCGGGCCGATCAGGACGAACTCGTGCGGGCTCATGCCGTCGAGCACGACCGGTGCGCCCGTGCGCACGGCGTGCGCGATCGCCGTGTTGATTGACGAGGGGACCCGGCGCCAATCGGAGACCGCCTGCGCGGGCCAGCCGTGGCAGGCAAGCATGCGCAGCGCGCCGTCGGGCTCGGCCACGAAAATGGCGGCACCGGCGTCCGGATGCTCCTTGAGGCCGGTGGTGGCCATGGCCTTGGCGAGCTCGCCAGCGTCGGAGGCGGCGTCCATCGCGGCGATCGCCATGCGCAGCGTCCGGTTGGCGCTCATCGACAGGCCGGGCGCCTTGCGCCGCCGGTCGAGCCAGGTGATCGTGCGCAGTTCGGGCGCCCGCACCCGGCTCGCCAGCCCGATCGCCGTCTCGCCCGCCCCAGCGGGGGCCGTCGCGTCCGTCCCAGCGGGGGCCGTCGCGTCTGCCTCAGCGGGGGCCGTGGTGCCCGTCCCAGCGGGGGCTGAGCCGGGTGTGGCCGGGCCTGCGGGGGCAGAGTCGGGGGAGGCCGGGTCTGAGGGGGCTGAGCCGGCCGGTGCGGGGCTGGTTGGCGTCGCGCCGGTCCTGTCCGGGGCCGGCGCGAGTGGCGGTGCGGGTGGCTGCGTTGGGGAGCGCTTCAGGGCGCCCGGCGAGGCCCCCCGCGAGGAAGCCGCCTGCGAACCGGGCAGCGGTGAGGCGGGAGACGGGGAAGCGGCCGGTGGTGGGCCGGGCAGCGGTGAGGCGGGAGACGGGGAAGCCGCCGGTGGTGGGCCGGGCCGCGGCGAGGCGGGAGACGGGGAGGCCGCCTGCGAGCCCGGCGGCAGCGAGGCGGCGGGGGACGGGGAAGTGGCCGGTGGCGCCTTGGCGCGCGGCGGGGGCGGTGCCGGTGGTGAGGTGGGCAGCGCGGCCACCAGGTCCGCGGCGAGGCGCACCAGGGGCGTGTTCGTCTCCTGGGAGCGGGCGGACAGGATGCTGAAAGCGCTCTCCGGATCGCACCCGAGGCGCTCCGCGAGCATCCCCTTGGCCTGCTCGATCAGCCCACGCGTGTGCATCGCCCGGCGGAGGCCCGCGACCTCATCCTCCAGGCGCTTGACCCGAGCAGGCCAATCCTCTTTCATCGGCGAGCGGCGTCCCTGCGATTCACATGCAGAGCCTACGCCGCCGCCGTCACCGATCCACAGCCCTCTGAAGCTCAGCCTTGGTCATCTTGGAGCGGCCCTTGATGTTGCGTGCCTTGGCCTCCTCGTACAACTGGTCGCGGGTACGGCCACCCGCGCCCTTGTGCGAGCGGAGGCCACCGCGGCGGCCCGACGACATGTCCTCGCGGGAAAGTCGGCTGGATTCCCTTGCCTCACCCGAGCGGGCCCGTTCCTTGTTCACCGTGCGGGCGGCGATCTCCTCTGCCACGTCCTCGGACTTGCCGCGCTTTTTCGCGCTTTCCTTGATGTGCTCGTACTGTCGTTCTCGCTTGTTGCTCCATGCTCTCTGCGGCATAACCTTTGTGTGCCCGACCGGCGTGCAGAGCAAACCGGTTGGCCGCGGGGATTGTCGCGCAGTGGATTGCATGTCCGGTTCGGATCGGTTCCACTTAAGGGTCATGAAGCTCGTTGGACTGCTCGCTGTCGCGGCGCTGTTCGCAGCCGGTGCCGGGTGTGATTCCAAGGAACCCGCGCCCGGTGCGCGGCCGCCCGCGGCGTCGTCCGGTGCTTCCGCCGACCCGTCGGCGGGCCCGCAGGGGTCCGCCGCGCCCAGCGGGTCGCCGGGCGCAGCGCCCAACCATTTCACCGTCGACGGCGCCGGCCCGTATCTGATCGGGGCCAAGCTCGCCGACCTTCAGGCCGCCGGGCAGCTCGCCGATGTCAAGACCGGCACCGCGCCCTGCGGCCAGAACACGACCGCCAGCGGCACCGCCAACTGGGCGGAGCTGCGCCTGTCGGCCCGCCCCGACGGCAAGGTGTACTTGGTGGTCAGCCGCTCGATGAACATCCCGACCCCGTCTGGTGCGTGGGTGGGCAACACCATGGCCGCGCTGCAGTCCATCTACGGCACGCTCGGCGAGGAGCTGGCCAAGGGTACGGCCAAGGCGTACCTGGTGACGACGCTTTCGGGCCGGGGCATCCTGTTCGACCTCGACGCCGGCCTCAAGGTGATCGCGATGATCGCCGGGGACGCCGCCTACCTGAAGAACAGTTACCTCAGCGGGACCGATTACTGCTGAGCCCTAAGCTGGGGCCTATGGATTGGCGCACCAAGGGCCTGTGGCTGCCCAACGAAACTCCGATAGTAGGCAGCAACCTTTTCGACGGACCGTTCAGCTGGCCCGTCATGGTGGTCAAGCGCGGCGCGCTCGCGGCGAACATCGCCACCATGGCGGGCTACTGCGCGCGGCACGAGGTTCTGCTTGCGCCGCATGGCAAGACCACCATGGCACGCTCCATTGTGGAGGCTCAGCTGGCGGCGGGTGCCTGGGGCATCACGGTGGCCACCCCCAACCAGGCGCTCATCGCACGGAAATGGGGTGTGCCAAGGGTTTTCATGGCCAATGAACTGCTTGACGCGCGCGTGCCGCGCTGGGCGGCGGAGCAGGACGGGTTCGAGTTCTACTCCTATTTGGACTCGCTCGACGGCGTCGCGGTGCTTGCTGAAGCGGGCGTCCGTGCTTCGGTTTTTGTCGAGATTGGGTACCCCACCGGCCGCACCGGCTGCCGGACGGTGAAGGAAGCCGTCGAGGTGGCGGACGCCGCCCGTGCCCTGCCCGGTGTCGAGGTCGCCGGCGTGTCCGGGTTCGAGGGCCAGCTCTCCACCGACGGCGAGGTGCGCTCCTTCCTCGCCCTGATCCGTGAGGCCTCCCAGGCCATCGGCGGCCGGTTCGTCAGCGCGGGCGGCAGCAGCTTCTTCGACATCGTCATCGACGAGCTGAAAGGCGTTGCGCCGCAACTTATCCTGCGCAGCGGCTGCTACGTCACGCACGACCACGGGACTTATGCGCAAACGAGCCCGTTAACCGGTACCCTCAAAGCCGCTCTTGAAGTTTGGGCACAGGTGTTGTCGGCTCCCGAGCCCGGATTCGTGGTCGCCGGGGCGGGGCGGCGTGACCTGCCGCACGACTCTGGACTGCCGATCCCGCTTGCCGTCCGGGGGCTTGACGGTTCGGTGCGCCCGGCCAATCCCGGCGCGTCCGTGGAGCGCCTGTCCGACCAGCACGCGCACGTCAACGGGCTGGCCGCGCGCCCGGGTGAGCTTGTCTGCTTCGGCATCTCCCACCCGTGCACCGCTTTCGACAAGTGGCGGGTTATCCCGGAGGTCGACGACGGCTATGCCGTGGTCGACCTCCTGGAGACGGCTTTTTAGCTCTTGGTTTCGACCGCTCCGCGGATCGTGACCAGCTCGGCCTTGATCTGGTTGTTGAGCGTCTTGTTGTACCACATGACCGTGACGAACGTTCCCTCGTCGGACCACGCGCACGCGGCCGTCGGGATCGACTCGATCTTGAGGTTGCCGCACTTGGCGTAGCCGCCCAGCGGGCCGGGTTCGACGTCGGTGACGCCGGTCATGTCGGCCAGGCCGGCCTCCTTGGCCATGCCGTTGAAGGTGGCCTCGAACTCGGCCTTCTTCATCGCGGTCGACGTGGTGGCGGCGGCCAGGTAGACCTTGTCCTTCTTCGGGTCGGCGGTGCCGTAGTACCCGACGACGGCGTTGGTGATCCGGCTGTCACTCTTGATCGCGGCCTCGGTGTCGGTGGCGAGCTTGGTGTGGGTCTCGTCGGTCAGCTTGGCGCGGGTGCCCAGTTTGTCCGGCGCGGTCACCTTGAACGTCGCCTTCTTGGGCCCGCCGGTGGGCGGCTTGCCGCTCGAGGACGGGTTGGTGTTGTTGCCCGCGTTGTTGGGGTCGTCGTTGCTGAACGGGTCGAGGAACCAGACCAGGGCGCCACAGCAGATCAGGACCAGTACGACAGCCCCCGCCGACAGGCCGATCCACAGGCCCTTGCGGGACTGCTTGGGCGGCACCGCGGGCGGCTGGAGCATCGCCGTGGGCTGCTCTCCATACTGCTGCCCATACTGCTGGCCATATTGCTGCCCGTACTGCTGCCCATACTGCGGCTGCTGGCCGTAGTCGGGCTGCTGCCCATACTGGGGCTGCTGCGGCTGCTGGCCATACTGCGGCTGCCCATATTGGGGTTGCCCATACTCGGGCTGCCCATATTGTGGCTGCTGCGGCTGACCATACTGAGGCTGCTGCTGGCCATAGTCGGGTTGCTGCCCATATTGCGGCTGTTGCCCGTAATCGGGTTGCTGCCCATACTGCGGCTGCTGGCCGTAGTCAGGCTGCTGCCCGTGCTGCGGCTGCTGGGGCTGCCCATACTGCTGGCCACCGTAAGGATCCTGCGCCCCGGACGGCGGCTGGGCACCATAAGGATCCGGCTGCTGCCCGCCCTGGTTGGACGGCGGCTGCCAAGGTTGCCAGTTTTGTTGATCTGACATGTCGACTCCACGATTGAGGGGAGGCGCTCAGGCTAACAAAACCAAGCAACGCCCGTGCGCCCGCATCAGGCCCGCTTGGCGGATACGAAGGCGCGCAAGCGTTCCAGTGGCCAGGTGTTGACTACCATCCCCGCGGTGACCCAGCCGCGCTGGGCCATGGCCACACCGAAGCGCATGTTGGCAAGGTGCGTGGTGGAGTGCGAGTCGGAGTCGATGGCGAACTTCACCCCGTGCTTGACCGCCCGGAAGACCAGGTCGTCGGGCAGATCGAGCCGGTCCGGGAAACTATTGATCTCTATGGCGGTGCCGGTGGCGGCGGCCGCCTCGAAGACGGCGTCGAAATCGGCCTCGATCGGCGGGCGCCGGCCGATCTGGCGAGTGGTCAGGTGGCCGATGACGTTTACATACGGGTTCTCGATGGCACGGATCAGGCGCCGGGTCATCTGCGCCGCGGGCTGGCGGAACTGCCCGTGCACC
>DASUXL010000048.1:0-3436 GCA_036377915.1 Candidatus Limnocylindrales bacterium | reverse complement strand
ACGCGTCCAATGTGGACAGATCCCAGCTGGTGTTGCTGCCCAAGGATCCCGACCGTTCCGCCGCAGACCTGCGCACGGCATTGCGGGAGCGGCACGGGCTCGACGTGGCGGTCGTCGTCAGCGACACCACCGGGCGGCCGTGGCGCAATGGCCTGACCGACATCGCCCTCGGCTGCTCCGGCATCGCCCCGCTGCGCGACCACCGGGGCGAGGTCGACCCGCACGGCAACGAACTGCAAATCACCCAGATGGCGGTCGCCGACGAGCTGGCCGCGGCGGCCGAGTTGGTCAAGGGCAAAATCGACCGGGTGCCCGTGGCGGTGATCCGTGGCCTGATCACAGCCACGGCGGAAGCGCCGGGGGTGGTGCCCACGCTTCTGCGCGATGCCCAAAGTGATCTATTTTCTCTGGGTACCCACGAAGCTAAAGAGATGGGCCGGAAAGAGCGATCCGATGATCCTCATCAGTGACATAGAGCGGCTCGCCGTCCAGCTCTGAGACCCCCTCGACGTGATGCAGCGGTGCCAGGTCGCGGACGAGGACGGGTGCTTCCCCGATCCGGAAGCGATAGTGGCGGCAGGTCGCGTCGCGCGCCTCCGGGTGCGCGTCGAGCAGGACCGAGCCCTTGTCGACCGCATCGATCGAACCGACGATGACGTCGAAGGAGCCGTCGGCGCGGGCCGACAGGGCCCGGACGCCCAGCGGCCCCTGCCCGACACCGGTCAGCCGGTGAATGCTCCGTACGGCCAGATTTTCTTCCACCTCAACGAGAAGCGGTTCACCCTCGGGCGTCACCGGCCAGCGCAGCCCGAGGAGCAGCGTGCCGGCGGTCGTGAAAGCAGCCCCCTCGATGTTGATCGGATGGTCGCCCGGTACGAGCTGGTCGATCCACGCCCTGCCCTTTGCCGACGCCCTCTGCCTGGTCGCCTCGATGAAGTGGGCGTGGACCGCCTCGGCCGGGGTGGCGGCGATCCCGGCGAGCGCGTCGTTCACCGCGCGGTGCAGGGCAAAGGCGTGCCGGGAGATCTCAAGCTTCGGGGTGAGCGACTCCCGGAAACGGGCGATGAACGCGCGCCTGGCCTTGAGCGGCCCCTTCTTCTTGCCGAAGTGGGAGCCCAGGACATAGACCCAGCCATCGTGGTAGGCAAGCGCTTCCGCGTCCTCGGTGCGGCCGGTCTGCTCACCGGCGTCGGCGATGACGTGCCGCGCCTCCCACCGGCCGTCGTGGAGTTGGACAAGCAGCGCCAGGCAAGCCTCGACCGGCCCCTCGTCGAGCACGGTCCAGAACGCCGCCCTGGCCCGGAGTTGCTCCAGCAGGCTCGTGTCGTGCACGCGCAGCAGGTCGCTTGCCTCGTTCCCGGCCGCCCGCAACTCGATCACCCGCATCACCCAACAGTGACATACAGCCGCACCGCCCTCCCCCGGCCGCACCGCCCTCCTCCAGCCGCACCGCCCTCCGTCGGCTGCACCGCCCTCCTCCAGCCGCGGCGAATCACCAAGCGGTGACGTAGGGCAGCACGGCGCGGCGGAAACCGTCGGGGTCCTCGGCCCACGGGATGTGACCGGCGCCGGCGAGCGTCACCCGGCGAGCGTCGGGGAGTGCCCGCTCCAGTGAGTCCACCGCCCAGCGCGGCCTCAGGTCGCGGTCGCCGTCGACGATGAGGGTGGGAACGCTTAGCCCGCGGCAGATTGCGGGCACGTCGTTGTCCCGGAGGTAGCCGCGGACTTCGGCGTTGATGGCGTCCGCGCACTCGTTGCCGATGCCGAACCAAGGCGTGCCAAGGCGTTCGGCGTGCTGCCTCGCGGTGCCGGGATCGACGAAATCCGCCGACCATCGCAGGATCGCCAATTCCCGGTCCTCGGCCGGGGTGCGGTCGCGGCCGGCCAATTCCTTCAACCGCACGTCTCCCTTTGGAAGGGCGCGGTGGAACTCGGGTCGCCACGTGTCTTCCGGGTCGATGCCGGTCCCGGAGACGTAGACCAGCCGGCCGACCCGATCGGGGTGCTCGAGGCTGTACCGCAAGGCGAGCATGGCCCCCCAGGAGTGGCCGAGCAGGTTGATGCGCGGCGCGTCGTAGTGCCGGCGTACCGCGTCAAGGTCGGCGACGAGGCGGGCGACGGTGAACGGGCCGCGCCGCCATTCGGAACGCCCGCAGCCACGCTGATCCCACCGGACGGTCCGCGCGACATCGCCGAACATGGCGGCAACGCCCTCGAAGTAGTCCCACAGCCCCGGACCACCGTGGCAGAACACCAGCGGTGGCCCGCTGCCCGCCGCGACCGTCCACAAGCGACAGCCGTCGTCCGCAGTCACCTCGGTCACCTCGGTCACCTCGGCCACAGCGGGCTACTACACTCGGGTGTCGCCACGGTCCTTCAGCGAGTCCACGATTTTCTTGACGTCCTGGGCGCGGTCACGCGGGCAGATAAGCAAGGCATCGGGGGTATCCACAATGACCGTGTCCTGCATGCCAAGGGCGGCAATGAGCCTGCCGGACTGCGGCACCACCACGCAGTCGCGGGTCCCGGTCAGCACGACATCGGCCTTGTCCTCGCCCACGACGACGTTGCCTTCGCTGTCCGGGCTCAGGACGTTGCCGACGGTGTGGAAGTCACCCACGTCGGTCCAGCCGAAGTCGCCCGGGACGGTCGCCACGAGGCCGGCCGCGGCCGCCCCCTCCATCACCGCATAATCCACCGAGATCTTGGTGAGCGTCGGCCACACCTCGCCGAGGATCTCCTCCTGCTCGGGTTCGCCCCACGACGCGGCGATCGTCATCAACCCGTCATACAGCGACGGCTGCTGGCGGTGCAGCTCGCTGAGGAACACGTCGACGCGCCACACGAACATGCCGGCGTTCCACAGGTAGCGGCCGGACGAGACATACGCCGAGGCAACCTCCGGGCTGGGTTTCTCCTTGAACTGGACCACGGTGCGGATGGGCCCGTCGACCACGGGGCCGCATTCGAGGTACCCATAACCCGTCTCAGGATGCGTAGGAGTGATACCCACGGTCATCAGCAGCCCGCGCTCGGCCCCGACCGCCGCCTGCTTGAGGACCTCGGTGAGGCGGGACTGGTCCTGCACGAGATGGTCGGCGGCGAACGAGCCCATGACGGCCCTCGGTTGCCGGCGCGCGATGATCGCGGCGGCAAGGCCGATGGCGGCGCACGAGTCGCGCGGGCTGGGCTCGACGATGATGTTCGCCTCGGGCAGGTCGGGCAGCTGGCGGGCGACCGATGCGGCGTGGGCGACGCCGGTGACGACCAGCGTGTCGGCCAGCGGGGACACGTCGCACAGGCGGGAAACGGTCGCCTGTAAGAGAGTCTGTGCCGTCCCCGTCAGCGGGTGCAAGAACTTCGGATTTCCGGCCCGGGACAGAGGCCAGAGGCGGGTCCCGCTGCCTCCGGCGGGGATTACGGCGTGAAGCATCTG
>DASUXL010000047.1:0-11684 GCA_036377915.1 Candidatus Limnocylindrales bacterium | reverse complement strand
GATCAGGATCTGCTCCTGCGCATCGACCTCTTCGGAGGGAGCCAGCGGAGCAAACTCGAACTCAGCCAACTCCTCAACGGCGTCAGTGACGCCGGTGCCCCGTCCAGGGGCTGCCTTGCCCTGGGTTTCATCCATACCGGTACATTACCAGATGTACGTCGATGCAGCGAGGTGATGTCACGTAATATCAAGGGTTCTCAGGCGTTCTGAGCCAGGGGCCTGGGACCAGCAATGCTGGTGACGCGGACGCATCCGGTCGCAGGATGGCACGCCAGTGTCTCGCGCGTGGTCGTCCGGAGGCGACCCAGCCCGTGGCCAGCTGCGCACCGCGCACCGCCAAGCGTTCCGCGGCCGGACCGGTCGCCGCCACGGTACCGTCCGTGCGCAGTACAGTGGCGCTGCCCGCGTCGGCCAGGCCGCACTGCCCGAGACCGCCGTCGTCTCCTTCCAAAAACACCGACGTGACAAGGGGTTCTGCCACCGCCGCAGCGAACCACATATCGTGGTATCCGTTACGAAAGCCGGGCACAGGAGCGGGACGGATGATCCGCGGCGCACCGAAACGGGGCCACGCGGGCTGCCGCGCCGCCGGGTAAAGCGGTCCCTGGGCGCGGATGAAGTATCCTGCGCCGCCGATGGGCCGAGTGACGAGACCGTCGGCGTGAAGGTCGATGCTCACCAGCATGTCGATGCCACCGTGCGCCAGTGGAGCGACGATGCGGGCACCCGGCGCACACCTGTCCAGCCAGCCGGGCGGGATACCGGCGACGGCGCACGTGACAATGATCCGGTCGAACGGCTTTCCCTCGGGTACCCCGTCATAGCCGTCGGTGATCCCGCATCTCACCCCGGTGACACCGTGTCGTCGCAGGGCCTTGCGCGCCTGTGCCACCTGTGGCGGGAGCGGATCGATCGTCACCACCTCGCATCCGGTGATGTGATTGATCACGGCGGCGTTGTAGCCGGTACCGCAACCGATCTCCAGTACCCGCAGCCCTGGCCGCAGATCCAGTGCCTCCAGCATGAACGCCATGACCGACGGTGCGGTGCTGGAGCTGACGGCATGACCCGCCTGGTCCACCGCCGTCACCAGTGTCCTATCCCGATAGACTGATTCCCATTCGGACGGATCGGCGTCGGGCAGGAGGTGGGCAAGGATCCGATCCCGCCCACGGTAGATGACGGGGACGAAGAGGTGCCGGGAAACGGCGGCGAAGGCGTTGTAGATCGGTTCGCTGCGGATCGCGCCGCTGGCCCGCAGGTCGTCCGCGAGCGAGCGCCGCCATGCCGCGGCCGAGCGCGGCCCGGACGCCTCACTCATAACCCGCCGCCTGCATCGCGCAGACGCCGGCATACCAACCGTTTTGGGCCATCAGCTCGTCGTGCGTGCCGACCTGGGCGACCCGCCCGTCGCGCAGGGTCACGATAAGGTCGGCGGTGCGCACGGTGGCGAAGCGATGCGAGACCAGCAGGGTGATGCAGCCGTTGCGCGCCGCGGCCTTCCGGCCAACCTCGAGGTAGCTCTGGAACAGAGCGGCCTCGCTTTCGGCGTCGAGGCTCGCGGTGGGCTCGTCGAGCACCCGCATCGTCGGCGTCTCGCGCATCATTGCGCGGCCCAGGGCGAGCTTCTGCCATTGACCCTCCGACGGCAGCGCTCCGTCCGGCATGGACCGGCCCAGGCGGGTCTCGAGGCCGTCTTTCAGCCGGTCGACCACGTCGAGCGAAGCGGCTCGCTTCAAGGCGGCGGACGCGGCCGCCCGGTCCGGCTGCCGCGGCAGGTCCCCAACGCCGACACTGTCGCCGGCGATCAGCTCGAACCGGCAGAAGTCCTGGAACCCCGCGGCGACCTTTGCACGCAGGCCCTCGTGGTCGAACTCCTCCAGGGGTACCCCATCAAACAGAATCTGGCCTTCGGTCGGACGGTAGAGACCCATCAGCAGCTTGACCAGTGTCGTCTTGCCCGCACCGTTGTGACCGGCCAGGGCGATGACCGACCCGGCGGGCAGCAAAAGGCTGACGTTGTCGAGGACCAGCGGGCCGTCCAGGGTGTGCCGGAAGGACACGTGCCGCAGCTCGATCCCGCGCCGGAGTGCTTGCGGCGCTGGGCTTTCTCCGGTGAAGCGGGCAGCGGCCTTCCCGGCGAACTCGCGCAGCCAGGAGAAGCGCTCCAGGATCGTGTTCAACCGGCTGAGCTTGCCGAACGTCGTGGCCGCCTGTTCGGCCTGCCCGACCAGCTGCATGGCCAGGACCGCCAGCAGGAACAGGACGCCGCCGCTGCGCAGGTCGGAGTCGTTGCGCCCCAGCCAGAGCAGGAGCAGCACACCGGCGGCGAACAGTCCCCAGCCGATCGCCATGATGACGCCGGTGCGGATGCGGCAAATGCGCTGGCGGCGATCGGCGACGCGCAGTAGCTCGTCCTGGCGGTCCGCGACTGCCGAAGTCATGCCGAACTGGCGGACCTCAACGGCGGAGCGTGGCTCCGTGGCGGAGAGAAACAGCAGGCGCGACGTGCGCATCGGCGTGGAAATGTCGTCGAGCATCTGCGAGATCTCGCGCTCGGCCCGCATCGAGGCGATCACCGGAAGCAGGACGAGCAGCGGAAGCGGTGCCAGCGCGGGTGCGATGAGGGCCAGCAACACGGTGGCTGCCCCGAACCGCACCACGAGCGCGACGGTTTCGATGATGCTGCTGATGGAACCGACGAGGTGACGCGGACGGCTTGCGAGGGTATACACCCGGTCCTGGAAGTCCGGGGACTCGACCGCCGAGAGGTCCGGCACTGAATGCACCAGTGCGGTCAGCTCCCGTTCGAGCCAGTGATCCGTCCGTTCCTCCAGCACGGTCTGGCTGGTCATGGCGACCCATTGCGCAGCGATCCAGCACACACCGACCACACCCATGGCGATGACGGCGAAGCGCACCTGCGCGTCCGCCCCGGCCGTGAGCCCGTCGATGAGATGGCGCACGGTCCACGCCAACCCGACCGGAAGCATCGCCTCGACCACCGCGACCGCGAGCACTGCGGTGGCCAGCCCCGCACTGGCTTGGAACGAAGCGCGAAGCACTAACCGAATGGTGACAGCGGACGCCTCTAGCGATCGCCGCACGGCGAGCAAGAGTGAGCGCGGGGAACGGCGACCGGTCATCGGACGATCGCCGCCTGAGCCTCGAACATCTGCGCGTACATGCCGCGCCGAGCCATCAGACCCGCGTGGTCACCCGACTCGATGATCCGGCCACCGTCGAGCACCACGATGTGGTCGACCCGACGGACGGTCGCGAACCGGTGGGACACAAGGAGAAGAGTGTGCTGCCTGGTCGCGTCGATGATGGCGTCGTACACCTCGCGCTCCGACTCGATATCCATGTTGGCCGTTGGCTCATCCAGCGCCAGCACGCGGGCTCCGGTGCGCAAGGCGTACAGGGCGCGTGCCAGCGCCACCTTCTGCCACTGCCCGCCGGACAGCTCCGTACCGCCTTTGAGCTGTCGGGAGAGGATCGTCTCCCAGCCCTGTGGCAGATCCGGCAGGACCGACTCCAGACCGGATTGGGCGGCCACCTCGGCGAGCGCCTGCTCGTCGGGCTTGTGACCCGGCCCGGTGACGTTCTCCCGCATGTTGAGGGGCAGGTGCACGAAGTCCTGCGCCATTGTGGACACTCGGGTTCGCCACCTCACCGGATCGACTTGGGCCAGCGGCACCCCGTCGACGAGGATCTCGCCGGACGTCGGCTCGTAGCTGCGCAGCAACAACTTGAGCAGTGTGCTCTTCCCGGCGCCGTTGCGCCCGACGATCGCGAAGGAGCCACCGGCGGGGACCGTCATGGAGATCCCGTGCAGCACCGGTGTACCCCCGGGGTACGCGAAGCTCACGTCACGGAACTCGATCTCCCGCTGCGGGGCCTCGCCGGGATCACGCCCACCGACAGGCACCCGAGGCCGCACGGCTTGCTCGATCTCGATCAGGGCGTCCACCGCCTCCCAACCGATGTGTGCCAGTCGATCCCACTCAGTGACCGTGGCGAAGTGCAGCAACCCGAGGCTGGCCTGCACCCCCACGACGAGCCCGACGACAGCGACCGTCCCGTCCTGCCAGCCCGAAGCGAGGACAGCGAACGCGACCGCTTGTGCCGCACCGAGAATCACCGCTCCTGCCAAGATCTTCCACCACGAGATCCGGCGGTCGCGCCACGCTGCCGAAGCCACCCGCAACCACTCGGCATGGTGCAGGTTCATAAACCACGGCCCAAGCCCGAAGATGCGTGTCTCCTTCTCCGCTCCGGGGGTCAGCAGGACATCGCGCAGGTAATGGCCGCGGCGAAGGACCCCGGGGTCGAGGTGTAGATGGTGCAGCAGCCGGTGATACTCCCGCCGCAGCCACCAGCCCACCGCGAGGTTCAGCGCCGCGAGCGTGACCGCAAGCACCGGATGAACCCAGGCGAGCAGCAGCGCACATCCGGCGCCCGTCAGCAGCACCTGCAGCCGGCCCGTCATGCCCAGCAGGCCGCCGGCAGGCCCGCCGAGCCGGTTGGCCAGACCGTGCGCCGTGGCGATGTTGCTTTGCATCTGTGCATCCTCGAGGTGACTCACGCCGACCGGGCGCGCCACCGCCTCGACCAGCCGGCGGCGAAGCACGATGTCCATCTGCCTGGCCATGGCCTCGATGACACCCTCACGGACAAGGCTGGTGAGCTGTGACAGGGCGAGCACCAACGCAAGCGCGGCCACCACCAGGCCCAGTCGGTCGGCGTTGCCCGGCACGTCCTGGGATACCAGACTTGCCGCAAGACCTGATAGTGCAATGAAGACAGACGGAATCGCCGCGCTAAGGAAGGTGGTGACCACGGCCGTGACCGCGAGGCGCGGTTCGGCGCGGCTCACCGAGGCGACAGCCGGCCACCACGACGGTGAACGCTGGCGGACCGAGTGGTCGTCAGCCTGTATCACTGGGCGAAACCTGCCTTCTTTCGAGTACGGGCGGCGTATCCGGCGGCATACCGCGCCAAGGCCAGGTCCTGGCGGGAGCACGAGACATAATCCAGGCCCGAGTCGTGGAACGCCTGGATGGAATCGGGATCGCCGGCATGCTCACCGCAGACCCCCATGCGCATGCCTGGTCGCACCCTCCGTCCGGTCTCGACCGCCGTAGTAATGAGCTGCCCGACTCCGGCGCGATCCAGGTGCTCAATTGGCGAGAAATCGATGAGCCCCAGGTTCTGGTAGGGCCGAAGAACCGTCGCGTCGGTATCGTCCCGGGACAGACCCCAGGTGAGCTGGGTCAGATCGTTGGTACCGAAGGAAAAGAAGTCGGCCACCCCCGCCAGCTCTGCGGCGGTCAGGGCGGCACGTGGCGTCTCGATCATCGCACCGATGGGGAGGGTGAAGTCGCGGTCGGCCAAGGCTCGTGCCTCCGCGAGCGCATGTGCGGTGAACGCAAGCACCGGCCGCATCTCGGCTGCGGTGGCGACCATCGGCACCAGTAGTTGCGGCCGGGGAGCGCCGCCCTCCCGGATCCTGGCGACGGTCGCTTCGAGCAGCGCCACGATCTGCATCTCGTAGAGCCAGGGGAGCAGGACCCCGAGGCGGATGCCGCGCACGCCGAGCATCGGGTTGCGCTCGGACAACCGCTGGACCGCGCGCAGCCGCCGCTCCGCCGCCGGGTCGCGGTGGCCCGTCGCCGCCGCCACCGCCACCTGGATCGAAACGTCGGTCAGATCGGGCAGGAACTCGTGGCGCGGGGGATCGAGCAGCCGCACGGTGACCGGCAGGCCGTCCATCGCGCTGAGGATCTCGCAGAACTCCTTGCGCTGCAAGCGGTGCAGATCGCCGAGCGACTCCTGCGCCGTACTGTGATTCGGACCGAGGAGGACGTCCGCCAGCAACCGCTGCCGATCGCCGAGGAACATGTGCTCGGTGCGGCACAGGCCGATGCCGGCGGCTCCGGCACGGCGTGCGGCCGCCGCATCCGCGGCGGTATCGGCGTTCACCCAGACCTGCATGCGCCGCTGGGTGTCGGCCGCGGCAAGCAGGCTCAGTGGAGCAGGCCCCAACGGCGGCGGCTCACCCGCGGGTTGTGCTTGCGGGCAACCGCCCAGCGCGACAAGCCCACGGCTACCATCGATGGTGATCACATCGCCGTCGGCGACAGTCACCCCGCCCACCTCGAGCACGTCACGCGCCTGGTCGATGACCGCGTCGGCGAGTCCGACCACACACGCACGGCCGACGGCACGGGCGACGACTGCGGCGTGTGAAGTACGGCCGCCGCGCGTGGTCACGATCGCGGCGGCGGCCAGCAGCGCGGTGAGGTCCTCCGGTCGCGTCTCGGTGCGGATGAGCACCACCGTCTCACCGCGATCGCCGCGGTCCACCGCCCGGCCAGGGTCGAATGTCGCGACACCGCAGACCACACCGGGCGAGACGCCGAGACCGTGCCCAATCACCACCCTCGGCTCCGGCCCGCTGTCCCGCGGGCGCAAAACTGTGGCGAACTCCTCAGGGGTGACGCGCCCCAGCGCGCCGGACGCGTCCAGCCGTCCTTCGGACAGTAATGCGGCCGCTACGGTGCAGGCCGCCACGGCATCGCGCGGTACCGGCTGGGCGCCGAGCACGTAGATTTGTCCATCTTGGACGGTGAATTCCATCTCGACCGCGTATCGATGGTGCGCTTCAAGGGTTTCCACCGCCGCAGCCAACCGCCGCCACCACGGCTCCGCGCTGTATTCGGTGAGTGGGCGGCTTCTGGGATCCGCTTCGGCGGCGAACCCGCAGGCGCCCGGGACGAACATGCCGTTGAGCCGAGCCTCGCCCGTCTCGAGGTCCCGGCTGCGTGCCGTGCCGCTGCCGTCGCCTTCGGCATAACATCCGAGCACCATCGGCAGCAGCGTCACGCTCGACGCCTTCAGCGAGCGGGCCGCCTCGAGGATCTGCCCGATGGGGTCACTCTCGGTAGCGCCGGGAAGGTAACGGCGGCGGATGCTTTCCACCAATGCCCGTTCTGCGCGATCGCTGAGCCATGACAGGGATTCTCGTGTGGTACCCAGAAAAGCAACCGGAAGCGAAGCGGTCTCCGCCGTGATCGCTACGAAGAGCGGGTTGGTGGCGCTGCCGAGGCTTCGCCCCGTCGGGCCGCCCATCGTGCCTATGGCGGCGGTCACCGCCCGTCTCAGCTGGTCATCGTCGGCGACAAACTCTATCCTCGCCGAGGGAGGTACCGGCAGGCCGAGATCCTTAAGGTGCGCAAGGGAAATCCGGCCGTCCGCGTTCACTTTGTGTCCACTTCGACGCGCTTGATACGCAAATCCGATCGCCCGGCCCGGCTCGCCTCCGAGAGTTCGTGGGCCACCCGCCGCGAGGCGTCGTCGGCGACCTCGCCGATGATGGTGTATTGCCCGTCCAGGTGCGGCGCCTTGGACAGCGTGATGAAGAACTGCGATCCGTTCGTGACGATGCCGGTGTTGACCATGCCCACCAGGTACGGCCGATCGAACCGCTGTTTATTTGGCTCTTCGTCGTAGCGGAAGCCCGGCCCACCACGCCCGGTTTCCGTGCGGTCCCCGGCCTGCAGGAGGAAGCCTGGCACGATCCGGTGGAAGCGGGTGCCGTCATAGAACGGACCTGTCGCCGTGCTGCCGGTCGCAGGGTTTCGCCATGCTACGTCGCCGCGGGCCAGCTGGACGAAGGTGCCGACCGCGAGCGGCGCCTGGGCGGCGTCGAGCGTCATGGTTATCGGCCCAAGGTCGGTGTGCAGCACGGCGGTGACCGAGTGCAGCTCCGGCACATCACGTCCGTGGGATCTGCGGATGGTCCCCCGGAACAGTGGTCTGGTCGACGCCTGCGGGTCCGCCGAGCCGTCGGAGCTCACGGCCTCGGGTTGGTCGATGCGGCTGCCGCATCCCACGCGGCCGGGCGCAGGCCATAGATGGAACGCCTCGCCCGGAGGGCGGGACGCGGGCGGCGGCGCATGTTGGATAGTCCATGGCGGTTCGCGCCGCGACGGGTCTCGGGTGAGGTGCCGCTCCAGCAGGCCGCGCACCTCGGTGGCGGCGTGCGCGCCGAGGGCGGTGAGATCGCCACCGGCCTGCGCCCGCAATGCGGCCTGCATGTCCCAGGTATCGAAGAACTTGTCAAACAGGCAACCGTTGTTGTGCTCCAACGTGAAGCATTGGTCGATGAAGACCCGCTCGGACAGCAGCCCTTCGGTGTACTGCGTCATCAGGCGGGCGACCGGCGCCCACGCCTCGCCGCCGTACTCCGCGCCCGGCCCCAGGAAGACGGCCTCGGCCATTCGATAGGCGTCGGGACCGGTGCCGCGCCGCGCCGCGGGCCAGCGCAGCAGGCTGTTGCCTTCGCAGGTCTCCTTGATGAAGGTCGTCATCTCCGACGACAGCACACTGAGCGGTATCCCGTCGTAGTGCGCCAGCTCCGCTCCGATCGCGAAGTCGAGGTGGCGCACGAATCCGGCGGCGAGCCGTGGTTGCCACGCCGCGAGCCGGACAGTCGCGTCCCGGTCCCCTTGGGCGGCAAGCCACTCCAGCAGATAGAAATCCGCGGCGAGGCTGGACGCGTCGATCTGCTCGACCCACCATGACGCCTCTTGTCCCGCCAACCGCTCGTTGATGAGGGTCAGGGCCTTCTCCCGCGAGGTGCGGCCCTGAAGGTAGTGCTGCCACGGTCCCTGGATCGCCGCTAGCAGGCGTGGGAACCGCAGATCGAGGCCGTAGGCGCCGATCGTGCCGCCGAACCGCGGGTCATAGGCGGTCACGAGATGCGCTGCTGTCATCGCGATCAGCAGCTTCATGACGACCGCCCGCACGCGGCGCTTGGCCTGATCGCCGCCGCGCAGATCGGTGGCGACCACCCGAGTCAGTGCAACGTCGCTTGTAGACGGGCTGAGCAGATGCCACGACAGCAGCGTGAGCAGGCTCTCGAGCATGGTCGGGCCCGAGTAGCGGCGGTAGTCAAGGTAGGCCGCGCGGCTCACGCCCTGATCGGTGAGGAACGCCGTCCCGGGCGGGAACGGCGCGAACGGCACCAGGTAGATCGGCAGCGGCTGGTCGACGGCGCTGACGCCGAGCGCATCGGTGATGATATTGAGACATCTCTGCTCATCGCTCAGAATGGTTGCCTCGATGTAGGCGGTGGCTTCCTCCAGTGGAGGCGCGTAGCACGCGATGGCCTCATCCAGTTCGGTCGCCACCGCGCACAGCGACCGGCGGACAAGATCCCATGCGCGTTCCACATTGGACTCCGCGTCGGTTTCGATCCCTGAATCCGGCTTGGATCCGGCGCCAGCCCGGGCAGCGAACGAACCTACTTCGGCCGCTTCGGCGACCTCGATCGGCAACTGTGTCACACCGGACGCGCGCAACATCCGCATGCCGGCGACGAAGAGACCCACCTCGGGCGTGTGCGGACGGGGAAGCAGGCACATCTCCCATGGCATGCGCCCGGAGACCTCACGCTGCATCGCGAGAAAGAGGGTCAACGGTTCGTTTTGGATGACGCTAATGTGAACCCCGTGAACCATCCGGCCATGCTAACAGTGACGGTCTTGGTTGCGTGGCCCGTGAAATCCCGCGGCGGGTGAGATCCGCGCGAGAGTGGAGGGGAGACATGCAGGCACAGGTACGGGGGATTCTCCAGGAGCATTCCGGGCTTGGCGATGTCATACAGGACATCGGCATCTACGAGAACCTGTGGGCGCTGGGGATGACGTCCCTCGCCAGTGTCCAGGTGATGCTCGCGCTGGAGTCGACCTTCGGTTTCGAGTTTCCCGAGAGCAAGTTGCGACACGCCACCTTCTCGTCGATCCACAGCATTATGGGCTGTGTGAGCGAGCTGACTGCGAGCCCGGTTCAGTGACGCCGACGATGCGCCAGCCACCCGGTGGCGCCATGGTGCCCACGCCCGCGGTGGGCGTTTACCTTTCGGCGGGGAGGTTCGAGGCTGTTGTGTCGGGGCTCGCCCGCGCGCTGACCTCCTTGGCCGGCGCCGGAGTCGGGCAGTCCCTGCGCACACCACCGGTGATCGCTCGATCGATCATCGAGCGGGTGGGATACCACCAAGCCTTCCCCCATCTTCTGGGTAGCGTCGTCGACTCGGATCTCGTCCTGCTGCCCGCGGGCTGCTACTGCCTGTACCCGATGTTTGAGGGCGCACGCCTGACCACGCCGATCGAGGTGAGCATCGAGGCGACGTGCTTCCGGCAGGAGGACAGCGCCGAGACGGGGCGCCTGCGCTCGTTCCGCATGCGCGAGTTCGTCCGGCTCGGTGTCGGGCCGCAGTGCCGCGTATGGCGCGACGATCGCCTCACGGTGGCCCGGGAGTGGTTGGGGGAGTTAGGTCTTGAGACCGAGGCGGTGGTGGCCAACGACCCGTTCTTCGGCAGCGGCAACCGGCTCATCCGCGCGTTGCAGCGGGAGCAGGTGCTGAAGATCGAGCTGGTGGCGACGGTGGGTCCCGGACAGAGGCAGGCGGTCGCTTCGGGCAACTACCACAAGGAACAATTCGGCGCGGTCTTCGAGATCTCCGAACCGGCGGGCGGGGTTGCCCATAGCGCATGCCTTGCCTTCGGTTATGAGCGACTGGCTCTGGCCCTGATGCACCGGCACGGCGACGATCCGTGGCGATGGCCCGATCAGGTGCGCGACATGCTGAGTCTGGAGGTGCGCGCATGACTTCGCTTCTGCGGCCGGAAACCCGGCTGTTGCTCAGTGTCGCCGTGCCACGGTGGGGCGCGGATGGTGAGGCAGCGCTGAAGAAGCTGCTGGAAGCCAGGCAGCCCATGGATTGGGCGTACTTTCTCGACCAAGCGCTGCGCCAGCAGGTGGTGAGCATGGTCGGCCGTAATCTGAGCCGCCATCTGCCCAAGGACAAGGTGATCGTGCCGCATCTGTGGATATATTCTGCGGCATACGAGGCGAACGCCCGGCGTAACCGAAGTCTTTTCACCGAGTTCGGCCGGATCCTCGCCGAGCTGAACCGGCACAAGGTTCGGCACGCGGTGCGCAAGGGGCCGTCCTTGTGCGCCTTGGTCTATGACGATCCTGGCATGAGGTGGATGAACGATCTCGATATCTTGATCGAGCGCGGGTCGTTGGAGGATGCGATCGGGGTACTGGTGGATCTCGGCTATGCCCAGGGTGTCCTGTCCGCCAATGGGAGCCGTGTCGTCGCCTATGAGCGCAAGACGAAGCTGTTTTGGGCGGTGCACCTCAACAACGCGCTGCCATTCGTCAAGCCGACCACTGATCCTGAGGTCCAGTCGTTCGAGGTGGACCTGTGCCTCGATCTGTTCCAGAAAAGGTCTTCCGGACGGATCGACGTCGGCGAGGTGCTCGATCGCGCCCGTCCCACGGTGATCTGCGGTGAGCGCTCTTTTGCGCTTAGCCCGCTGGATCAGCTGATCGATATCTGCCTGCACCTGTACAAGGAGGCGACAAGCTATCTGAGCATCTCCCGGGGCCGGGACCTCAACCTGCTGCGCTTCATCGATGTGACAGAGTCCCTGCGCGCCACTCCGCCCGGCGACCTGGCCCGCCTGCCGCGATATGCCCAGAATGTCGGGGCACAGCGTGAGCTCTACTACGTGTTGTACCACGCCAGCCTGCTCTACCCGCACGCTGTGCCTGACGACCTGCTTGAGCTGCTCGAACCACAGGATCGCTCCTATTTGGACGAATAT
>DASUXL010000046.1:0-9054 GCA_036377915.1 Candidatus Limnocylindrales bacterium | reverse complement strand
GCTCCCAGCCGATCGACCCAAGGTTGCCGTCGAGCTGCGCCAACGTCCGCACGCCCAGGATCGGCGCGGTCACCCCCGGCCGCCCCAGCAACCAGTTCAGCGCCACCTGTGCCGGGGTGCGGCCGACCTTGTCCGCGACGGCGACGAGGGTATCGATGACGTTCCAGGTCCGGTCGTTGTCGTAGTTCTGCCACGCCTCGGTCCACGACGGATCCGACGTGCCCGTCGCCGCGATCCGGTTGGCGTCGCCGGTCGGCCGGTCGCCGCGGCGGAATTTCCCGCTCAGCCAGCCTCCGCGCAGTGGACTGAAGGGGATGACGCCGAGGCCCTCGTTTCGGCAGACAGGAAGCAGCTCCCATTCCGCCTCCCGGTCGAGCAGGTTGTAGAGCGGCTGCAGGGAGACGACCGGCTCCCAGCCGTTGGCCCGGCAGCTGTCGACGGTGCGCTGCAACTGCCAGCCGCTGACGTTGCTGATCCCCAGATAGCGGACCTTGCCGGCTCGGACCAGGGAGTCCAAGGTACGCAACGTTTCCTCCAGCGGGGTGCCGTAGTCCCACATGTGTACCTGGTAGAGGTCGATGTAGTCGGTGGCAAGCCGGCGCAAGCTCTCCTCCACCGAGTGCAGGATGTGCTTGCGGCCCAGCCCGCGACGGTTGACCCCCGCGCCGAACCGCACCTTCGTGGCGACCACCAAGTCGTGCCGGTTCTTGCCTCGTAACCAGCTGCCGACAATCTCCTCTGAGCGTCCGTCGCTGTACGCGTCAGCAGTGTCAATGAAGTTGCCGCCCGCGGAGACAAAGCGATCGATCAGGCCGTGGCTTTCGGTCTCGCCGATTTCCCGGCCAAACGTCATGGTGCCCAGGCATAGCCTGCTCACCTGCAATCCCGTTGCGCCAAGATTGACGTTGTTCACGTTCCTACCTCTCCTTCGATGATTTCGGCGAACTCGGTGGTGGCGTCGGTGGTGAGCGCGAACGCGGCGCCGGCCTCGGGTATCTGCCCGGCCTGCGCGAGCCTCACGGCGGCCTGCGCGTGCGAAGCCGTGTCCCAGCACCACATGTCGATCCACGTCTCGTCGTCGACCCGGGCGAGTCGTGTTTGGACAAGTCCGGGTGTTGCCCGCCTGACCGCGGCGATGAGGGCGTTGCGTCGGCTGATCAGCTCGTCGGTGTTGGCCGGGTCGGCCTTGAAACGGTCAAGTCTAATGACGGCCATCGTCGTTTCCTCTCTCGATTGCCGGCTCGGGTGGCCGGTCAATGGACCATGTGTGGGACATCTGTTGCGGTGACGTCGGTACGGCGCAGCGCCACGACCGCCAGCAGCGCACCGGCGAAGGCGATCGCAGCGGCCGCGACGAAGGCGTCGGCGAAGCCCGCCGCCAGCAGGACAGTGTCGGTGGGAGCGTCCTCGCTCCAGGCGGCAGCGCCGAGACCGGCGGCGGTAACCGCCGACAGCACCGGCAGCACCAGGGCGACACTTAGCTCGTGGGCGGTGGCGGTGAGGCCGGAGATGGTCCCGGCGTCCTCGTGGCCGGCGCCCGACAGGGCGGTGATCATCACGCCGGCCGCCGCGAATCCGCCGCCGATGCCCAGGGTGAGGAAGCCGGGCATGATGTCGGTGAGGTAGCTCCCCTGAGGGGAGATGCCGCTCAGCAGCAGAGCTCCGGCGGCGAGGATCCCGAGCCCGGTGGCGATGACCGCCTTCGCGCCCCACCGGGAGATCAGGCGCCCGCCGAGGTGCGCGGCGGCGACGATCGCCACCGCGACCGGAAGGAACTCCAGACCGGTGGCCAGCGCCGAATGTCCCAACACCTGCTGGAGATAGAGCGACGAATAGTAGAAGCCGGAGAAGACGGTCCCCATCCCGACGATGAACAGCACCAGCGCCACGACCGTTGGCCGCCGCCGGAAGATGGCCACCAGGCCGGCCGGCGGCAACGTGGCTGGCCGGGCGGCTGGCCGGTCAGCTGGTACAAGCCGCAACGCCGCGAGGGCGACAATGAGTCCGATCGGGAGGTTGAGGTAGAAGACCGCCCGCCAACCGAGCGACTCGGTGAGCACTCCGCCGACCAGAACTCCAACGGCCCCACCGCTGGCGGCCACCGCCGCCCAGGCGCCAAGAGCCCGGTGCCGGGCCGGACCCGGTGGAAACAGCGTGGTGATCAGCGAGAGTGCCGCGGGTGAGACCATCGCCGCGCCAACGCCTTGCGCTATTCGCGCGGCTATCAGCACACCGGTGGAAGCAGCCAGCGCCGACGCGAGCGAGGCGGCGGTAAACACCGCCAGCCCCAACAGAAAGACCCGCCGCCGGCCGAACAGGTCGGCGGCGCGGCCGCCGAGCAGGACAAGTCCGCCGAAGGCCAACGTGTACGCGGTGACGACCCACTGCAGATCGCCTAGCGCTATCCCCACCTGCGCCTGGATGGAGGGCAGCGCGACGTTCACCACCGTGATGTCCAGGATCAGCATGAACTGCGCCGCGCAGAGAAGGGCGACAACCATTTCGCCTCCAACTGAATACGTAATCTATTACCGAACACTCTGTGCTAGATTGCTGCGACGCGGCCGTCGCGGCAACGATCAGATGGCGTCACGAGTGCGGTACGGGACGGATCCGCGAAACTGTCCGGCGGGAGGCACGAGTTGGAAGCCGAGAAGCTCGACCGGCGGGTCAGGCGCACCCGAGGGCTGCTTCGCAGCGCGCTGCTGGCGGCCATCCTCGAGAAGGGGTATGAGCGGGTCACCGTGCAGGACATCATCGACCGCGCCGACGTCGGCCGGTCGACCTTCTACGCGCACTTCCGCGACAAGGAGGACCTGCTCCACTACGGGCTGGAGGAGCTGCGCACGGCATTTGACGCGGCGGCAAAGGATCCGGGCCGCTCACCCACCCTCAAGGTGTTCGAGCACTTCTACGCCTCCCGTGAGGTTTGGCGGGCGATGGTCGGCCGGCGTGGATCGGAGACCTTCATCCGCTACCTGCACCGGCTGCTCACCGACCTCCTGCGCAGCCACCTGCAGACCCGTGTCGGGCAGGAGGAGACGCGGGTACCGCTGGAGGCTTTGGTGGAGTTCGCCGCCAGCACGCTGATCGGGCTTGGCAACCGATGGTGGCTCGAGCAGGACAAACCGCTCTCGCCGAGGGAGATGGACAAGCTCTACCACCGCCTCACCGAACCCGGCATCCGCGCCGGGCTGCGGCCCAAAGCGGCGGCACCGGCGGCAGCGGCGTCACCGGCGTCACCGACGGATTAGGCGACAGGACAGTTCGGTCCGGGCCGAACCGTTGCGTGCCTAGGCTCAGATGCCATGAGCGACAAAGACGCACCCGAAACCGACGCACCCGAAACCGACGGCCGCGATCCCGCACAGGTCATCGCCGACGCTGTCGCGCATGCCCTGCGGCTGGCGGAAACCTGGACCGCGTGGGACGGCCGGCCACGCGCCACCGGGGACCGGATCTACACGCCGCACAAGGCCGTCCGCAGGCTAGCCGACCACCTGCTGGACCATCTCGCCGAACTCGACGCGCGCCTTGCCGGCCAGCTCCCGATTGCCGACCGCTGGCACGCCTCGATGATCACCACTCCGGCCGACCTCGCGCCGTTCACCCGCGAGGACCTCGACGAGGCGCGCAGCCGCCTGACCAGGCTGGCGCAGATCTGGACGCTGCGCCTGCGGGCACTTGACGACGAACGCCTCGACCGGCGCGAAGGTGACGCTTGGACCTTGCGGCAGATCGCCTTTCACCTTGGCAGCACCTTCTACGCCGACGCCGTCGGAGACCTCAGCCCGTGAAACTTCCCGTCTCGGCCAGGCCCCGGGGGGTACCCGCGAATTTTTGGCGAAGGAACGCGATAGGTGGGCATGGGTTGTAGCGTTCCTCCTCCGCCAATCGCGGCATGCCCCCGTTAAGGATGTTGCTTAGCGGGTACACGGTCCCCGAGGCGCACCGACGGCAGGAGAAGGGACCAACCAATGTCTGAGTCGAGCCTCTACGAAAGGCTGGGCGGGGTCTTCGCGATCGCCGCTGTCGTCGACCACTTCAGCGACGCGATCGTACAAAACCCCATCGTGGGCCAGCAGTCGAAGAACCCGCAGCTCCAGGAGTGGCACACCCAGAATCTGGGCAGGCTGCCGGGCCTGAAGTGGATGCGCACGCTCTGGGTGTGCAACGTGTCCGGCGGACCCTTCCAGTACAACGCGACCCGCCCCGGGCGGACCGCCCTTGGCCTGGAGGAAGCCCACCGCAACCTCAAGATCTCACCCGAGGAGTTCGATGAGGTCGCGGCCGAGCTGGCCCGCAGCCTCGCCGCCTTCAACGTCCCCGAAACCGAGACGCAGGAGGTGCTCGGCGCCTTCGCCGCGCACAAGGACGAGGTGACCGAGGGACACAAGACGGCCGTAGGAAGCTGATCCGGGAGGCGGTGAGCCGACGCAGACAGCCCTTGTCAAAGGGCTCGGCTCACCCCATCTTTGCACCCAATCAGTGTTCGATGATGCCCTCGGCCGTCAGGTGGTCGGCGAGCGTGGCGAGGCCGCCGCGCAACCGCGACTTGGCGGTGCCCTCGGGGATGTTCAGTTCGCGGGCCACTTCCCTGTATGTCCGCTCGTGGTAGAAGGCGAGCATGATGGCGTCGCGCTGCGCCTCGGGCAGGGCCTGGATCGCCTCGCGGACCGCTTTGGCCTCGGCCTGCCACATGGCGACCTCTTCGACCTCGGCCTGGCTGTCACCCGCCGCCACGGCCGCTGCCGCCGCCTGGTACTTGTTTCGCGTCGCCTCGCGGCGCAGCCGGTCGAGCGCGCGGCTGCGGGTCATGACGCACAGCCAGGTGTGCAGGGCGCCCCGGCGCGGGTCATAGGCGTGCGGCCTTTCCCACAGGCGGACGAACACCTCCTGGGTGACGTCCTCGGCGCCGCCGTGGTCGCCGGTGATGCGCAGCGCCACCGAGTAGACCAGGGTCGACCACGTGTCGTAGACCTCGGCCAGGGCGTCGTCGTCCCCGGCGACTAGCCGCTCATGCAGCCGGACGTCGGTCTCGTCCGCCCGCACCCTTAGTCACATCCCAGGGTGGAAGCGATTCGAAGCACCTGTGCGGCGAGGTGGCGGTCCCCGTCCACTTTGTACTCCAGACTGTCGGGCGAGCGCCTGTTCGCCACCAACCGGGCGAACTCGACGGCGTCGGCGCGGATGGTGAACTCGCCCAGCGGCAGTGGCCATTCGCCGCCGGCCGGGCCGGTCAGCACCAGCCACCCGCTGCCGGGCCGGCCCGTGACCCCTTGCGCCGCAACGGCCGTGGGCAGCAGCGTGACGGCGAGCGAGACGATGCGGCGGACCTGTTCGGGGGGCGGGTTGACGGGGGTGTGGTGCAGCAGGTTGCGTACGTCGTCGAGGTGGGTCCAGGTTTCGAAGGCGCGCTGGACCAGTGCGCGTCGCAGCGGGCCGGAGCCGGGCTCGTCGCGCCCGGCGAGGGTCACCGTGCGGTCGAGGTCGGCGTCGTCGGCGAGCCCTTCGAGCAGGATGTCGGCCTGGCGGCGCCAGGCGGCGTGGATCCGGTCGCCCGGCATGGGTATCACGGGCAGGTCGAGGTCGGCGGCGAGGGTGGCGTCGTTGCCCGCGAGGTGGCGGATGAGCCCGGCTACGTCTCCGTGGCGGGGGTCGGGCCGGCTCCAATCCTCGGGCCCAAGCTCACCGAGCTGCCGGTCGAGCAGGGCGACCTGCCCCGCATAGGCTCCGGTCAGGGTGCGCACGAGCACCGGTGGGCGGCGGCGCCTCGCCTCGTCCAGGACGGTTTCTCTGAGCCGGGTGGGCGGGTTCATGGTGCGCTCGATCCCGAGCCATCCCACGGCCGTGCGCAGATGACGTGCCTGCGCAGCACATTCCGAGCACTCTCCAAGGTGCGCCTCCACCCTGGCCCCTTCCTCGCCGTCCACGGCGTCGAGGGCCCATGCTCCCAAGATTTCAGCGATATGCACACCCATAGCGTCTCCTCAATGGAGGCTACCTTCGCATCCCCGCATCGCCAAACCCGGATGGGCCTTGAAGTTCGGCAAGCCGGTCCAGCAGCGCGTCTTCCTCCTGGTCGAAATCGGACTCGCTGATCATGCCAGTTTCCAGTTTGTACGAAAGGTCGCGCAGCCGCGCAAGGATCGCCGCCGGGTCGTTGCTCTCCCGCTCGGCCGCGTCCAGCAGCGCCTGCGCAACCCATGTCAGCCCCTTTACCAGGCTTATCATTCGGTCCACCGGGTGAAGCTGTACGGCGGCATCGGACCGGTGATGCGCCAGCGGTAGCGCGGCCCCAGGCCGGCCTCCAGTTTGGCCGCACTGGCCAGGAAGCCGTCCATGCTGCGCAGGTTGACCAGGAAGCTCGTGTTCATCGCGCATCCCTGGACCGCCGGGGCTGGAGCGGTCCGCACCGCGAACCGGGCGAGGCTTCCCGCGATCTGCCCGGTGTCGGCGGTTGTCCGCTCGGCCAAGGCGGTGGCGACGGCCTCGCCCAGCCGCAGTTTGGCGGTGTAGTTCCCGCTCACCCCGTGGATCAGGCGCTGCACCGTGGAGTCCGCGTGCGCCACCTGGTGGATGAGTAGTTCTTCGTCGGGCAGCAGCTTGACGTTCACCTCGCCGCAACCTTCGACCCGGTCGAGCGCCTCGCGATGCTGGCGTGCCGAGGTGGCAAGCTCCGTGCGCAGGTGCGCCTCGGAGCGCGCCAGCGTGCCGAAGCGCATCGGCAGTACCGGGCCCTGTCGCCAGACTGCCTCCAGGACCGCTTGGTGCACAAGCAGATCCCGGCGCTTGGCCCGCGGCTGGGCGGGGGCGGTGCTGACGACCGCGGCGGTGCTTGCCGCCGCGACCCGCCACACACCGGCGCCCCGCCCCTGCGCGAGCACGTCGGCGATGCCGGGAAGGTCGCCGAGGCGGCAAGGGTGATCCGCCCGGACGATCCCGTAAACGTATATACCGGCACCGGACATGCCTATTTCTCCATTTTGGACTGTGCCGGCACCTTGGTAATCAACCCGTCCGGCATGACGGCTGCGCCGCGCTCGATGGCCGGCGGCGGGACCAGCCGGGTCAGCGGATCCGGCGTCGCGCGCTGGTACTCGAGGCGGCTTATGGTCTCCGCGTACCTGAGGAACGTGTCGACGCTGGCGATGACGACCCGCACCTCCAGCTTGATCAGCTCGATGCCGATCAGCGAAAGGCGCACGAACGCGTCGATCACGATGCCCTTGTCGAGGATGAGCTCTATGGTGTCGTAGAGGCTGCCCTGCCGCGATCCGCGGCCCATGCCGGGTGCCTCCTGCGCCATGACTGTCATCGGATTTGCTCCCTTACCAGTGTTGCCAGTTTGCCTGTCTGAGTTTCAAGTGACATCAACGCTTTTCCGAGCCTTTCCACCTCCTCCGCGGTCACGGTTCCGGCGTGCATCCGGCGCAGCGCCTGGCATTCCAGGAGCCGCCGGAGCAGGTCGACGATCGCCAGGACGAGCCCGGCCACGCCCGCACCCGCACTTGGCGAATGTGCTTTTGCGCCAAGCGATCCGCGAGCCGGGCCGGACGCGAACGAGAGGCCCGCGGTGCCTTGGGTGCCGATCGAGGCGAGGACCACGTGCAGGTCCAGCCGGATCAGCTCGACCCCGGCCAGCGTGATGACGGCGTCGCCGTCGGCGGCCACACCGCTGGTGAGGAGCCGGTCGAGCAACTCCACCAGCGAGCCGTCCTCGATCGCCAAGCGCCTCTCATCCATGGCGCAGACCCGCGCTCACGAAGTGGAAGGCCGGCTGGGGGCCGATGATTTTAAGCTTCAGGTGGGTACCGGGAAGCTGTGCCGCGAGCCCGGAAGCCGCTGTGACGAACGCTGTCTCGCGTTGCCGCCGCACCAGATAGACGCGGCGCGTGATGCCTTCCCGGCCATCGGTGCGCACGGCAAGCTCGGTGAGCACGCGATGCACCCGCTGCGCGCACTTCGACGCCTGCCCCCGCAACGTTTCCCGGTCGTGGGCCTCGCCGAGGCGGCGCCGCATCCAGGCCGTACCGTCGGCCGCCTCCGCACCGTCCACTTCGGATGGCTGGTGGGACTCGACGAACACCTCCACGGTCCACTCGGCGGCGTCGCGCACCGCGTCCAGCGCTTCGCGCAACCGCGGACCCTGCGCCTCAAGCAGCCCGACAAGCTGGGACCGGCTCGCGTAGCACGCCCCGAACCGCAGCGGCAGCACCGGCACCCGGGCGAACGCCTCGCAGGTGACCCGGTGGTGCGCCCGCAGCGCGGCGGCCAGCCAGCCGCCCTCACTCAGGTCCGGTTCGGCTTGCGCCGCCTCGAATCCGGCGGCGTCGAGCTCGGCGGCGACCGCCGCGACGCCCCCGCCCGGCACAAGCTGAGCCGGCACGCCGTCGATGCCCGGCGGTGGGGTGAAGCCGGTCGCGTTCTCGGCGTAGGTGACCGCGTAGGGGTACCAAATAATGGTCATGATGCACCCCCCACCAGGAACCGATCCCGGGTCCACCAGTCGATGCCCAGCTCGCGGGCGGTATCCACGGAGGCGATCAGCAGCCGGACCTTCAACGTCAGCAGTTCCACGTCGAGCACGCTGACGGTAACGTCACCGGCGATGACAATTCCCTTGTCCAGCACCCGTTCCAGGATGTCGGCGAGCGAGTCGCCCGACCGTGTGGCCAGCTCAGTGCTCATTGCGAGCCCACCTCCGATCGCGTGTAACGCCGGAACCGCCGGTACGCCAGGACATTTCCGGCCTCGTCGGTCTCGACCTCGTAGGAGGCGAGGATGCTGGTGGTCGGCGGGATGCGCGGCACCTCGACGACCTCGACGTGCATCCGCATGCCGCCCTCGGCGCGCTCAAGCTCCGAAACGGCCTCCGCCGTCGCGCCGACCAGCTGCGACATCTGCGCCATGGCCGCGTGTGATGCATCCAGCAACGAAGTCATACCCGTGGTACGCGCTCCACCCCGGACCGGATGAAGGTCACCTTCGTCACCCGCCGGGGCGGATTACGGCCGGGGCCCCGTCTCGTGGTGCGGGACGGCCGGGCGCTCC
>DASUXL010000045.1:0-2259 GCA_036377915.1 Candidatus Limnocylindrales bacterium | reverse complement strand
GAGAAAGGTGAGGTAGTCGGCGAGCGGGATGCGCTTGGAGCCGTCTCGGCCTTTCCCGGGGACGCGGATGGCCGTCAGTTCGCCCGCTTTGATGGCCCGACCGACGGACCAACGGGTGACGCGCAGGTGCTGCGCGATCTCGTCGATCGTCAAGCGGTCGGGGTCGGCGGGGTTCAACGGTCACCTCGGCTGTTTGTAGCGGGGTTCGTGCTTAAGTGCACGACTCCACACTACTTGCCACTACGAACCACGGCAAGACGCTACACCGAATGACCTGCGGGTAATATTCAAGAATGTGAGTTTTTGGTCGGTGGCGCTATGCTAGAGACCTACGTTCGTGCTACAAACTGGTACGTGGCGCACATAAGTAGGGGTGTGGCGTACCCGTTCTGGGTGCGCGTCGAAGACGAACGCGCCGCAAAAGGGTGGAATAAGGCGGAACTCGCCGAACGCGTCCGGCTACCGCGCTCCACCATCGACAACCTGAAAACTGGGAGCCGCGCACCCCAGCCGCGGATCGTCAACGCCCTCGCCGACGCCCTCGACATCGACCGCAGCGAAGCGCACCAACTCGCCGGCATCGTGCCCACCAAGGCCGACCAGTCCGCCGACGTGCGCCGGGCAATCGAAACGTCGACCGCCTACACCGAGACGCAGAAGCAGATGCTGCTGGAAACCGTGGACGCGTTGGACGCGATCAACGCCGCCCAACGGCGCCCCGGCACCGAGGCAAGCTGACCTAATCCTCCACGTCTTCGTCGTCGGCGAGCGCGTCGTCCAACGCGTCCACTGCGGCGTCCTCGGCGTCTGGCATCAGCCCGCCGTAGATCTCCGAAGTGGTGGACAGCTGCTGGTGTCCGAGCCGACGCGAGATGGCAAGCGGGGTCATCCGGGGGTCGGAGAACAGCCACGCCGCATGCGTGTGCCGAAGGTCGTGGGGTGTTGGCCGGCGGCGTAGTACCCCTGGACAGTCGCAGTCCGATACCGCGTCAGTGGCCGGCCCGAAGTGGCTGACGCAGCGGGTCTTGCCGGGTGTGACCCGGGCGCCGCACGGCTTGCCGTCGTCGCGGACGCCGCCGAAGTCCCGGCACCGTCCGGCCACCCCGGCCCGGTCCTCACCCTGGTCCGGCGGTGGGTGGTCGAGGCAGCGACCCGCCCGTGCGACCGCGGGCTGCCATCGCTGCTTGTAGAAGTTGCTGTAGTCGAGGGCCTCGCCGCCGCCGTTGACGAACAGGAACGCGGCCGGCGGACGGTCCTTCACGAGGGGTTGCAGCGTTTCCCATAGCCCTTCGCTGATCGGCAGGGTTCGCTTGCGGCGCCCCTTCGTCGACCCGAGGTACCGGCCGCCCTTCCCGTCCCGCTTCCACGCCCGCCAGATCCGCACCTTCGGTTTCGCCTTCGCTGTCTTCGCCACCAGGTGCTCGACTGCGGTCGCGGTCGCCTCCGACCAGCGGGCACCCGTGCCGGCGAGAAAGTCGATCAGCGGCCGGTCGGCTGGGTCGAACGCGGCCCGCAGGAGCCGGAACTCGTCCGGGGTTAGGTAGACGTGGTCCTCGTCGCCGGTGTCGTCGTCGGCGACCTGGTTGCGGATGAAATCGGTGAACCGGCACGGGTTGACCTTGATAACTCCTTGCAAGGCGGCGGCCTCCAGGGCGCCGAACAGCAGCGAGTAGTAGCGGGTGACCGAGGTGTTCTCCAGCCCATCGGCGCGGAGCCGGTTGACGAACTCGCCGACATCGGTAGCCTGAATCCGCGTCACCGGCCAGTCGCCGAACATCGGGTAGATCCGCGACGCGAGCTGCTGCTCATACCCGGCGCGCGTCCCGGGTGTGATCCGGGTCTTGGCGGACAGCCACCGGTCACACCATTCCCTGAACGTGGGGCCGGTCTCTGCTGATACCTCTTCAGATTCGCCGAGTATCTCGGCCTCGACCTGATCGGCGGTGATCTGGTGCCGGTACGCCTCGGCGAGGGCTTTGGCTTGGTTGGCGCGGTCCAGGTCGGGCCAGGTGGTGTACTGCTTTCGGCCGTTGTGTCGCCATACGACGCGGTACGCCTCGCCGCGGGGTTCGATGCTCGCCACCGCCGCAGGGTATGTCCCCCGGGGGACAACTGGAAGGCCAACCGGGGTGGGTTCCGGCTACCGGGTGTAAGAATCGCACATGTCAAACCGGGACAGACAGCCTAATAGCAGGCGGCGGGCACCTCGGGAATCACGCTACGGATCAGAAGGTTAGGGGTTCGAGTCCCTTCGGGCGC
>DASUXL010000044.1:0-2899 GCA_036377915.1 Candidatus Limnocylindrales bacterium | reverse complement strand
GCGCTGTACCAGCAGCTCGAGCTCGTCGCGGGTGTAGATGCCCTGGATCTCCCGGGGGGCGTAGCCGCCGTGGGCCGCGAAGGCGGCGTCGTCCCAGATCCAGTGCTGGTAGCCGTTGGTGTAGAAGATGACCGGGCGCCGTGGCGGATAGGGCTTCCTGGTAGCGGCAGTCCGGGTTCTTGGTAGCAGGGTTCCGGTGGCCGGGTAGCGCCCAGGTGTGGGGCACTGCCCGGCCACCGGGTTGCTACTCCCAGAACTCGGTGGCGGCGCGGGCCTGTTGGTGCCGGTGTCGGCGCATGTCGATCTCGCCGATGTTGATCCTTCGTGCGTTGTTGGCGAGCCTGTTGACGATTGAGTCGGCGGCGACCCTGTCGGGTAACGCTTGTACCCAGTAGTCCGGTCCGGACTGGCTGGCGATGACCGTGGGCAGCCGGTGCTCGCGGTTGGCCAGGACCGCGAACAAGTCACTGGCCGCGTCGGGGTCGATGCCGACGGTGAGGAAGTCATCGATGATCAGCAGGTCGATGTCGGACAGCTTGGTCAGCAGGTCCTGGTGGGCGATCCCGTCCCCGCGGGCAATGATGAGCTTGCGGGCGAGGTCGTCCATCCGCAGGTAGTGCGTCTCGTGCCCACGGTGGCAGGCGGCGATCCCGATGGCGCAGACCAGATACGTCTTGCCGCCGCCGGTGGGCGAGGTGACCAGCAGGTTCGTGGTCTCGGCCTTCCAGTCGTGGGCGGCGTAGCGCCGCATCCGGGTGGGGTTGATGCCTCGGCCCTCCCGGTAGTCGATCTCGGCGATCGTCGCGGTCGGGATCGGGAACCCCGCGGCCCGGATCAGCCTGTCTATCCTGGCTGCCCGCCTGGCCTCGAGCGCGTCGTCGACGGCGGTGAGGAACACCTGCTCGGGGGTGAGTGCGTCGTTGGCCTCGTCGCCGATGAGCTCGGCGAACCGGGTGGCCACGTGGGTGATCCGAAGCGACCGGAACTTGTCGTAGTCAACGCTGGTGAACATGGTGTTGGGTTCACCGCCCTTGCCGGTAGTAGTCGGCGCCGCGGACCAGCGCACCGGCGGCCTCGGCGCCGGGCTCACCGGTGTTCTTCCGGTTCGATGCCGCTGGCCGGACCGGGACCTGCTTGTCCTGGTCGGACTCGATCGCCGCCATCAGCCGTTTGATCGTCGAGTAGGTCGCATAGCCGCGCATGTTGGCCAGCTGCTGGCATGCCGCCTCGAGCTTCTGCTTGTTCTTCTTGCCCAGGGTCTGGAGGAGGTTCTGGCAGTCCAGGTAGCCCTGCGCCTCTATCTGGTGCCGGTCCAGGATCTGTTCGACCGCGGCCACGGTGGCGGGCCCGAACGCGGCGGCACGGTCGGTGAACCATTGTCTGGACCACAGCCCGTCGACGTTGCGGTGCTGCGGCGGGACGTGGCCGGGGTCGGTGGAGTACTGGCCCTTGCGGCCGGTCTTGCGCCGATGCTCCGCGACGACCTGCTGCCCGTCGAAGACCGTCACCCGTCCGGTGGTCAGCCGCACCCGGAGCACACGCCCGGCAAGGGTGTAGGGCGCCGAGTAGTGCTGGTAGTCGGCGGTCAGGTGGTAGTTCCGGCCGACCTTGAGCTCCTTCCATTCCACCTGCTCGAACGGCTCGTCGGGCAACGCCGCCAGCACCGGCGCCTCCTCGGCGGTGAACAGCTCGAAGCGGGTCGTGCCGTCGACCCGGCGAATCTCGTGGTTGACCTCGAAGACCCGCTCAGCGATGGCCTCGTTCAGCTCGGCCAGACTCGTCCACGTCTCTTCGAGCAGGTAGCCGATCACCCGCTTGTTCACCGTGTTCACAGCCGACTCCACCGCGGCCTTGTCGCGTGGCCTCTTCACCCGGGCGGGCACGATCGCGGTGCCGTAATGGTCGGCCATCTGTCGATACCGCTCGGCCACGAACCGGGCCGCCTCGCCCCGCTTGGCCCGGTGCGTGGCCGTCGAGGCGTTGTCCGGCACGAGGATCTGGGTGACACCCCCAAAGGCCTCGAAGGCACCCACGTGCGCGGTGATCCACGCGCCCATCCGCATATCGATGAACGCCCGGCAGTACACGCAGCCGGAGAACGGCAGCACCGCGACGAACAGATACGCCGGCGTCGCCTCACCGCCGCCCCCGTCCAGGAGCGGGATCGTGTCACCGGCCCAGTCGACGAACATCGCCCGGCCCGGCTCGTGGTGCAGCGTGGCCACCAGATCGTTGCGCGCCGCGAACTCGCCGAACAGGTGGCAGTACTGCGAATACCCGTACTTGCGCAGCTGCGAGGTCGAGCCGACGTAGCCGCGCCAGGCCTGCAGCAACGTGAAGTGCCGGTTCGACCTCATCGAGCTCGCCACCCGCTTGAAGTCCGGCAGGTCGTAGTCCGCCGAGACCTTCGCGCGGCCGTCGGGGAACAGGCCCGACAGCTCTACCTCCGACATCTCGGCCAGACGCCGCGCGTCGATGCCGTGCTGCGTGATCGTCTTCTTGGCCGTTGCCACCTCACGGTGGGAACAGCCCACCGCCTCGACGATCTCCCGATAACTCCGGCCCTTGAACACCAAGGTCATGATCGCCCTGTAGTCCGCCATCCACTGCCTCCTCACAAGAACGGCGACGCCCAACGCGTCGCCGTCGCCAAGGAGAGCAGCACCACCCACCGGCGCTACCAACTGGACAGATTGTTGCTACCAAGAACGCGGACTACCGCTACCAACTGGGACTATCCGCCACGTGCCGCGCATTGTCACGGTGTCACGGGGTCGCACGCTCAGGGGCGGGCATCCGCTCATGCCGCGATCCGCGCGCGTCGCAAACCCTGCGTCACAACGCCGCGATCCGCCGCACTGCGCCAAGAGGGCAGGACGGAGTTGCTCTCGGCCCCGAC
>DASUXL010000043.1:0-19717 GCA_036377915.1 Candidatus Limnocylindrales bacterium | reverse complement strand
GGATACTGCCCACTCAGCTCGGAGCTGAGTGGGCAGTATCCCGGAAAGTGTCCCGATCTTTCGTGTGAGGGCTTCTTTGCAGGTTTGCCACGTTCGATCAGTGAGATCAGTTGTGGGCTGACGTTGAGGGGGTGTGCTGCGGTGGCCAGGCTGTGGCTGCTGTCGCGGCGCATGGGGCGAGGTCGTCGATGGGTGGTGCGGGTTGTGGATTGGTGAGGTGGCGGTAGATTTCGCGGGCGACGTTTCGTTTGAGTTCCCTGAGTCAAGTCGTGGTATGGGCGTGCGCGGATCGGGCGTGTGCGGATCGATGTTACGGCGGCCACGTCCATGTGGAGCCACTCATCGACGGCCACCACCGACCCTAGACGTCAACCCCCGACGTCCAGCATGGCCTGACGCGCCCCCGATCCCGCCTCCCCGGCCCCCCATGATCCGGCAATTTGCCTGGCAATACAGCGCTTGGCGGCCCACAAACACCGGAATTGCCAGGCAAATTGCCGGATCATGGGGCGGTTGCCGGATCATGGGGGGCAGGCGCGGGCTGAGGGGCAGGCGCGGGCTGAGGGGCAGGCGCGAGCTGAGGTGGCCAAAGCGGCAGAAAGGGCGATAAAGCCGAAGCCGCTGACCTACGTTGGAGGGTATGAGCCACGCGCTTGACGAGCGGGGTCGGGATCCGCACCGCGGGCTGGTTCACGCGGGGGGCTTCGGCCAGTTCATGTTCGCCGTGACCCGGGCCGGTATCGGGTTCGTCTTCCTGTGGGCGTTCCTGGACAAGCTGTTCGGCTTGGGCCGGTCGACCAAGGAGGCGAGCAGCTGGCTCAACGGCGGCTCACCGACTCAGGGGTACCTGTCCAACCTCAAGGGCACCTTCGCCGACACCTTCAAGGACGTCGCCGGCAATGCCTGGGCCGACTGGCTGTTCATGATTGGGCTGGCCGGTCTCGGCGTGGCGCTGATTTTCGGCATCGGCATGGGGATCGCGGCCGTGACCGGCAGCATTCTGCTCTTTCTCATGTGGCTGACGGCTTTGCCGATCGCGAGCAACCCGTTCCTTGACGACCACCTGATCTATGCCTTCGCCATTGTCGCGATCGCCGCCACCGGCGCCGGCCTGCGTTACAGCCTGGCGCCGTGGTGGCGGCGGTTCATGCCAAGAATTCTGTGGTGATTACCAGAATCGCCAGAACTGGAAGAGCACATAGCCGTAGTACATGCCGTTGACCGGGGCTCCGGTGCCGTCGACGATCAGGTCGGTGGCCCAGCTGAACGCGGCCCGCACGGGCGGCAGGATCATCAGCAGGAACAGCAGGATCAGGCCGTACGGCTTGATCCGGTCGCCTACCCGCCGGGTGGACAGTGGCAGGAACGGTTCGAGGATGCCGTATCCGTCGATGCCCGGGACCGGGATGAGGTTCAGTATGGCCGTGGCGACCTGAAGGTATGCCAGGAACGTGAGCGCGGCCCAGAACTCGTCGTGCTCGCCGGTCAGCCCGAACATGAATTCTGGCCCGGCGACGGACACGACCAGCAGCAGGATCGCCGCGGCGACGATGTTGACCGCGGGTCCGGCGGCGGAAACCATCGCGCTGCCGAACCTGCCCCGCAGCCGATGCGTCTCGATCATGACGGCGCCGCCGGGCAGGGGCAGCCCGCCCACGATCAGGAACAGCACGGGCAGGACAAAGGTGAGCAGCGGGTGGCCGTAGCGCCGGATGTCAAGGGTCAGGTATCCCTTGCCGGCCACGGTGTGGTCGCCTCTGCGGTGGGCCATCAGGGCGTGGGAGAACTCGTGCAGGCAAAGGGTGATGAGCCAGGCCGACAGCACGAACACGAACACCGTCACCGGCGCGGGGGTGACCTTGGCCCACAGGAGCCAGCCGCTGGCGAGCGTGGTCACCACCAGCCCCACAAAGATCATGGAGATGCTGGGCAGGCGCGGCCGTCGGCGCCCGGGCCGCGGCCGGGGCCGGAAGCGGGATCTGCGGCGCTGTTTGGCCACCTCGTCCTCGACCGATCTCGCCTTGCGACTCCAGTCCTCCTCGGCGGCGAGACGGTCAAGGGGATCGTCTGTCATAGCGGGCAGGGTACCCCAGCAAAAAAATCTTGGACAAGTTGTCGAATGCGCGTCCGGCCGTCCGACGCGTCTGTGAAGGACCCGACTGAAGGAGAAGAAATGTCCAGGATCAAGCCGTATCTGTGGTTCGAGAACCAGGCCGAGGAGGCCGCCGAGTTTTACGTGTCGCTGTTCGAGAACTCGCGCATCACCGAAGTCCAGCGCTACCCCGAGGGCAGTCCGCTCCCGGGTGGCACCGTGATGATCGTGACCTTCGAGCTTGACGGCCACGAGTACATCGCCCTCAACGGCGGTCCCGACTTCAAGTTCAACGAGTCGTTCTCGCTCTATGTCTCCTGCAAGGATCAGGCCGAGGTCGACCGGCTGTGGGACAGGCTGACCGCTGACGGCGGCGAGCCGGGCCAGTGCGGCTGGCTCAAGGACCGGTTCGGCCTGTCCTGGCAGATTATCCCGGACGCCCTGTCGGAGCTGCTCAGCAGCCCGGACAAGGACCGGGCGACCCGGGTGATGCAGGCGATGTTCACGATGCACAAGCTCGACGTCAAGACCCTAGAGAACGCCTAGGAAGCAAGTTCCACGGCGACCCACTCATCCCCGGCCCCGGCTCGTTCGAAGACGACAACCGAGGTGTACCAAGATATCGCACCGGCGGGGCGGCACCCTATCGTCCACATTAGATACGGTCGGCCGCTCCGCCCGCGTTGGGCGAAGGCCGGGTACTCGCCCGGCCGCAGGATCGTGGTTTCCCGCTGCGCCTCGGGGCCTGCTCCGCCGCACGGAAGCCGATCGCCGAGGGGTTTCAAATTCAAAGAATCCAGCCGGGGGTACCGGGAAGCCGCGTCGACAGCGTCCAAAGTGCCCTGTGCGCCCAGGCGCCACGCCTGCAGCTCCCCGATCTCCTCGATCACGTCGGGGTTGGTGCGCGCGTAGGCGAAGATGACCCCGGATTCGATCCACACATACTGGCTGAGCTTGTCGCGCCGCGGGCTCATCGCTATCGCGGTCAGCTTGCCGTCCGGCCCACGCTTCACCACCATCAGACGTTCGGCGAGGATCCGGTCGGGCAGTAGCGGCATGCAATAGACGCCAACCACCGCCTCCGCCGCCCCGTCACCGTCAAGGTCCCCCATCACGGGCCGGTACTTCGTCGTCGTGATCATGCCATCGTCTTTGCCCAGGACCGCCTCCGACCGGCCCGCCGCGTTGGGCTTGAAGCGGAGCTCACCTTTCGCGCAGCCGTCAGCGGCGAGGTCGAACCCGATGGTGGCGCGTGACAGGTCGACCGCGGCCATCGGATCGCCCGGGGTCGGGGTCGGGCTCGGGCTTGGTGAGACGGCGGGGATGACCGGGGTCTCGGTGCCGGATCGTAAGTACAGCACCGCAAAGACGGCACCGGCGACCGCGAGCACCAGGGCCATCGCGGCGACGGCCGTCTTGGGTACCCCCTGATGGTTTTGGAAAGGCGGAGTCTTGATCGCCGCGCGAACGTCGAGGCGGAGGTCTTCGGCGAGGGCGCTGCGGCCGCGATGCAGCCAGGACTTGACGGTGCCGACGGGGACCTCGAAGTGCTCGGCGACCTCGGTGACCGGCAGATCCATGATGTGGTGCAGGACAACCGCCTCGCGCTGCTGGCGCGGCAGCTTGCGCAGGGCGGCGACGACGGCCACGTGATCCGGGTTGAGCTCCGGCACCTCCTGCGGAACATGTTGGCGCACAAGGTGTGCCGCGCCGACGCGGAGGCGGCGCCAGCGCGAGCGGGCGAGGTTGATCGCGACCCGGCGCACCCAGGCGACCGGATTGTCGTATGTGGACACTTGGGTCCAGCGGCGCCACGCACGCGAGAACGCCTCCTGCGCGATGTCCTGCGCGTCGCCAAGGTCGGCGGTGTACGTGTACGCCATGGCGACGGTGTCGCCGAAGTTGGCCGCGTAGAAACCGTCGAACTCACTCAAGCTCATGCCACAGCACACCCACTGCTGAGTACTCAGGTTGCACCCGCGAGCTCAACCTTTGACGCGACGCCCCGACAGCCATACCTGCGTGATGCGCGACGGGTCCGCCAGCACCCCCAGGTCCTCGAGCGGGTTGGCGTCCAGCACGAGCAGGTCCGCGTCGTACCCCTGCTTCAGCTGGCCCGATCGCGGCGCTTGCGGCCCAAGGGTTTCCGGGCCTGTCGCGGTGGCCGCCTCGATCGCGGCGAGCGGGCTGAGCCCGCACTCGGCCATCAGGGCCGGCTCGCGGCCGTTGCGCCCCCACGATGCCGGCGTCAGCGGGCCGGTCAGCGAGATGTCGGTGCCCATCGCGATCGTCACGCCGCTGCGGTGGGCCAGCTCGACCGCGCTGGTGTGCTGATCGGCCAGGGCCTCCAGTTTGGCCTGGGCGTACGGCGGCGCGGCCTTGCTCTCCAGGATCTCGGCGATGATCGTGCGGGTGGGTACAAGGATCGCCCCCTTCTCCCGCATCGCGGCCGCGCACTCCTCGTCGAGATAGGTCCCGTGCTCGATGGTCTTGCACCCGGCCTCAAGCGCCGCAAGGATTCCGGGCTTGCCGTGGCAGTGGGCGGCGACCACCCGCTCGGCCATTCCCGCCACCTCCACGATGGCGCGCAGCTCGGCGAGCGTGAACTGCTGGTGGATCGGGTGGTCCACTTCGGACAGCACACCGCCCGAGGCGCAGACCTTGATGAGTTTGGCGTCGCGGCGCAGCTGTTCGCGCGCTGCCTTGGCGCACTCGGACGGGCCGTCGCACAGCCGCAGCTCGGTCACGGCGGTGTGCCCGTAGTCCATCATCCAATTCAGCGGGTACCCGTGCAGGTCACCGTGCCCACCGGTGGTCGAGAGCACGGCTCCGGCAGCGTAGATGTTGGGGCCCAGGGCACTTCCCTCGGCGACCGCCCGCGCCAGGTACACCCCCTGCCCGCCCACCTCACGCACGCTCGTGACCCCGGCGTCGAGGGCCGCGCCCAGGTCACGGGCTGCGGCGCGGGCCGCCCGCAGGGCGATCGGCTCCTGCGGCATCCGGCTCAGGTCGAGGCTGCGGACGCCGATGAAGTGGGCGTGGCAGTCCCACAGGCCCGGCATCACCACCGGCACGCGCAACGCTTCGGGCTCCGGCGAACCCGCCGGGCCGGCATACGTGATGACCCCGCCCTCGAACTCCACGGCACCGTCCGGCACGGGATCTCCGCGCCCCGGGATGAGGAGATCCGCTTCAATCCGCTGCTTCATCCGCTGAAGTTAGCCTGGCTCACGATCTGCTGTCCAGCACGCGAAATCACCGACATAAGGGATGAAGTGCGTGCAAGATGAAATCTATGCGGATTAGGTTGCTTATCGCGCTGATGGCGGCGCCACCACTGCTCCTGACGGCATGCGGCACCGAGAAGGCTCCTCCAGAGGCGAAGACCCCGCCCTCACCGGTGCCGGTGATGCGGGCCGCGATCAGCCCGGCCGCCAACGCCACCGACCAGCCCATCAGCACCGAGATCGGCACGGAGGTCAGCGACGGCCGGGTGCTCTCGGTCACGCTCGTCGACGCGGCGGGCAAGGCGGTGACGGGCAATATGCGCCCGGACGGCTCCTCATGGGTACCGGACGAGCCGCTCAAGTTCTCCCAGGCATACAAGGCCACCGTCGTCGCCGACGGCGCCGACCGCGACGAGACCCTCACCACGACGTTCACCACCATGGCCGAACCGGCGAACCGCGGCGGCACCGGCATGTACCTGCAGGAGGGCGAGGAGTACGGCGTGGCCATGCCGGTCGTCGTGGAGTTCACCTCCGATGTGGAGCCCGAGGCCCGCGCCGGCGTGGAGAACCGTTTGTTCGTCACGACTTCACCCGAGCAGCCGGGCGTGTGGCACTGGGCCAGTGCACGGCAGGTGACCTACCGTGCTGTCAACTACTGGCAGCCCGGCACGACCATCTCGGTGCGGGCGGCCCTTGACGGGCAACCGTTCGGCGGCGGGCGGTTCGGCGACACCGACCGGCGGGCCACCGTGCGGATCGCGAACAGCATCGTGGAGCTGTTCATCGACAACGGGACCAAGCACCTGACGGTCAGGGAGAACGGGGCCGACATCCGGTCGATCCCGGTGAGCCTGGGCAAGGCGTCCACCCCGTCCTCGTCCGGCACGATGGTGATCATGGATAAGAAGGTGCAGACCGTCTTCGACACCAGGGGCGAGCCCGGCGACCAGTACGTGGCGGACATCTCTTATGCGCAGCGCCTGACCTGGGGCGGCGAGTTCATTCACGCCGCGCCGTGGTCGGTGGGCGATCAAGGTGTCACCAACGTGTCACACGGGTGCATCAATATGTCCTGGGGTAATGCGGAATGGCTGTTTTCAAAGACCCACATCGGCGACCCGGTCACCGTGGTCGGCACCGAGCAGGCCTTGGAGAACGGCAACGGTTTCACCGCCTGGAACCTGCCATGGGAAGAGTATGTGAAGGGCAGCGCATTGCCGGGGCGATAAAGGCAGGGCACCATGGGTACTCACACATATGTTCGTTCCCCCTCTGACATGGTGAGGACAAATGCCCACTCGGCGGCACACCCTAACCGCGCTCGGCCTGGCCGGGGCGTCGGCAGCCGGCCTTGCGGCGTGCGGTAAGAGCCCCTCCTTCAATCCCCGCAAGGAGATCCAGCCCAAGGCCAAGCCGGTCATCACGAGCCCGGCCGACGGCGCGGGCGATGTCGCGGCCGGTGTCGAGCTCGTCTTCGGCGCCACCGAGGCGACCGAGACCAAGTTCGAGCTCACCGACGCCCAGGGCAAGGTCCTTGAGGGGGCGATGCACCCCGACGGCAAGGGCTGGATGCCGGCCAAGATGCTCGAGTACGGCGCCACCTACACCGCGACCCTGACCGCCACCGGCGACGACGGCCGCCCGGCCACGGCCAAGAGCAGCTTCACCACGATGGCCAAGCCCTCCAACGAGGTCAACTTCCGTAGCTTCCTGTCCGACAATGTGGAGATCGGCACGGGCATGCCGCTGATCATCCAGCTGTCGCGGGACATCCCCAAGGACGCCCGCGCCGCCGTGCAGCGCCGCATGCTGGTGCGCACCGAGCCGCAGGTCGAAGGGGTGTGGAACTGGTGGTCGGCCAAGGAGTTGCACTGGCGCCCCAAGGACTTCTGGAAGCCCGGCACCAAGATCTTTGTTGATGTGCGGACCGGTGGCGTCGACTGCGGCGGCGGCCACTACGGCCGGCGCAACCTGACCCTGACCTGCACCGCCGGCCGGCAGCTGATCATGACGGTGGACGACAGGAGCGTGCCCAAGGTGATGGTGGTGACCCAGGACGGCCAGGAGCTCAAGCGCATCCCGGTCAGCTTGGGCAAGCCCGAGTGGCAGTCCTCCAGCGGTGTGACGGTGATCATCAGCAAGCTGCGCAATGACGTCTACGACACCACCAACGACCCCAACGCCCGCGAGCAGTACCGCACGGAGGTCGAGTTCTCCATGCGGCTGACCTGGAGCGGCGAGCACATCCACGCCGCCCCCTGGTCGGTGGCGAGCCAGGGCGTTCGCAACGTCTCGCACGGCTGCGTCAACATGTCCATCGAGAACGCCGGCTGGCTGTTCGATGTCGTCCGGGTCGGCGACCCGGTGATCACGACGAACACCGGTGCCACGCTGAAGTATGGCGACGGCTGGACCGACTGGTCGGTCTCCTTCGAGGAGTATGCGAAGGGCTCGGCGATCCCGTACGCGCCGCCGCAGGCCGCCCCGGCGGCCAGCACCACCCCGGCGCCATAACCACTTCATGAAACAAAGAGGGTGATCGACGGGACTTGAACCCGCGACCCCCGGGACCACAACCCGGTGCTCTACCAGCTGAGCTACGACCACCATGCGAAACGCGCCCGCCTATGATAGCCACACCCGGGCGGCACCTAGCAAGCGGGATACCTCAAGTCAGCGTCTGGAGCGCCGCGATCCGCTTGGCCTCCTCCACGTCCGGCCCCGGCTGCGGCACAAAGATCGTCCCACGGTAGTAACGCAGCTCACGGATGCTCTCGCGGATGTCGGCGAGGGCCCGGTGGGCCAGCCCCTTCTCCGGCTGGCCGAAGTAGACCCGGGGGTACCAGCGGCGGCACAGCTCCTTCACCGACGAGACATCGATCATCCGGTAGTGCAGGTGCGCGTCGAGGCGTGGCATGTCCCGCGCGATGAACCCTCGATCGGTGGCGATCGAGTTGCCGCACAGCGGCGCTGTCTTGGCGTCCGGCACGAAGCGCGTCACATACTCCAGGACCCGGTCCTCGGCCTCGGCCACGGTCGTCGTCGAGCGCCGGACCTCGTCGGTCAGCCCCGACCGGGCGTGCATCTGCTGCACCACCTCGAGCATGCCGGCCAGCGCGGCATCATCGGCATGCATCACGATGTCGACACCCTCGCCCAGGATGTTCAACTCCGGGTCGGTCACCAGCGCCGCCACCTCGATCAGGGCGTCCTGCTGGGTGAGGCCCGTCATCTCACAATCTATCCATACGAGTCGATCTGCACCGTTTTGCCGAAGATCTGCCACGGGCACAGCCTAAAGGCAACACGCCTAAACATCGCTGCCCGCCCACCTGACAGTTACTGATCGGTGATCGCGCGCAGGAGGTCGACGCGGGCCGTGCGGTGGGCGGTGAGGGTAGTGGCGACGATCGCCGCCACGACAGCACCAGCGGCGAAGAGGGTGAGCTGGCCCAGCGGGACGGCGGCGGCGGGAAGGTTCCGGGCGACCGTGGTCGCCCAGCCCAGAAAGGTACCCAGGCCAAGCCCGATCGCGACGCCGATGCCCGCCGTGAGGGCAGCCTCCCAGCGGATCATCGAGCGTAGCTGCCGGCGATCCATGCCGATCGCCCGCAACAACCCGAGCTCGCGCGTTCGCTCCACAATGGACAGCGCCAGGGTGTTGGCGATACTGAACAGGCCGATGACGGCGGCCAGGCCGAGCAGGCCGTAGAGCAGCGGCAGGGGCGAGTCGGCGTCGGCGGAGGCGCTGCGGCGCAACTGTTCCCGATCGGTGATCTCCGCTGTCGGGTGGTCGATCGTGGCCCGGGCCATCGTGGCCCGCGCGGCCGCCAGGTCACCACCGCGGGCGGTGGCCAGGACAGCGGTCAGGGCCTGCCCGCCGCCCAGGCGCCGGTAGTCCGCCGGGGTGATGACGAAGTCGGCGAACGGAAGCTGGTCGTAGCGGACCACCTCGGAAAGGCCCGCGATGTCGTAGATGACCTGAACCGTGAGTTGCTGCTCATCTCCGGACAGCTTGACCGGTACCACCGAGCCCAGGGTGAGGTTCGCGGCGGCGGCGGCCTCACGGCTGACGCCGATGCCCCCGTCGCGCAGGTCGGTCAGCGAGCCCGCGACCAACGGCGGGGAGGTGACCCGGGCAAGAGCGGCCGGATCGGCCGATGCCAGGAACGTCTCCCGCCCCGCCACGGTCCCGTTCTCGCCCTTGAACGCCGCGACGGTCTCAAGCTCGGGCAGGCCGGAAAGGCGTTGGGCCACATCAGGATCGAGCATCGTACCGAATCCGGTCGACCGGATCCGGAAGTCCGCGCGGATCGTGCGGTCGAAGTCGCCGACCTGCGCGGCCTTGGCCCCGGCCGCGACGGTGGCCAGAAAGCCGGCGAGCGCGAGCCCGACGACGAGCGGGAGCACGGTCGCCGCCGTGCGGCGCGGGCTGCGCACCGCGTTGCCCGCGGCGAGCGTGGCGGCGACCCCACGGATCCGCCCGGCCACCGCGCCCGCGAGCCGGCCCAGCTGCCAGGCGAGCACCGGGCAGAGCACGAGCACGCCGAGCGTGAGGATCGCCGCACCGACCCCGATGTTGGCCGGGCTGAGCAATGCCCCGGCCACGGCCAGCACCGTCCCGGCGACCGCGCGGACCCGACCGGCGCGGCCGGTCAGGACGTAGGGATCGTCCCGGAGCGCGACCACCGGCGGCACCTTCGCCGCGCGGCGCGCCGGCAACCACGCCGACAACGCCGCGAAGAGCATCCCGGCGGCGAACGCGACCGCCACGGTCCGCGGTGTGATCCGCAGGCCCGCGGAAACGGCGGACAGCGCCACAAGCTCACCGGCCAGCATCCGGCCCAACACCCAGGCGACGGCGGCACCGAGCGCGACGCCCGCAACGGAGGCGAGCGCGCCGACGAACGCAGCCTCCAGCAGCACCATCCGGCCCAGCTGGCGAGGGCTCGCACCGGCGCAGCGCAGCAGGGCCAGCTCCCGCCTGCGCGAAGCCAGCACGATCGTGTAGGTGTTGCGGATGACCAGGCCACCGGTGAACAGCGCCACGACCGCCGCCGCACCCCCGACCACGGCGGCGAACGTGACCGCCGTGCCGGCCCGCTCCGCGACCAAAGAAGCCGCCGTGAACGCCTCATAACCCGGGCCGAGCGCGGCCGCCACCCGGTCGCGAACCGGTTGCGGGCCGGCACCCGCCCGAAGCCGCACCTCGATGAAGGTCACCTCACCCGCAGTGGTCAGCCACTCGGCGGCGGATGCCCGGTCGAAGCCGACCACCACAAGGTTCGGCAACCGCCGCGAATCGAGCAGGCCCACAACCGTGAAGGTCCTGGGGGTACCGAACGGTTCGCCCGGCCGAGCCGTCACCACCCGAACCCGCTCCCCCACCCGCCAGCCCTCCCCGTCCGCGGTCAGGCTGTCGACGACCACCTCGCCCGGACCGGCCGGCACCCGCCCCGCGACCAGGCCGACCACGTCGCCCGAACCCGCCACTTCCGGCGCCCGCCCCGCGACCAGGCCGTCCGGGGTCGGGGCAGCTACTGAACGTCCTTGGTGGCGCCGTCCGGGTACCACATGCCCGTCCCGCCCGATCAGCTGCGCCTCGCCGGTGACCACGCCGACCGCGGCGGCGACTCCCTCGACCTGTGCCACCACGTCCACCTGGGCGGCGGGGATCGGCCGGCCTGCAAAGACCTCGCCGGTGGTGTCGGCGACGACCTCACCCCCGTTTCCGGCCCGCACCACCACATCGGCGTACAGGTTGCCGGGGGAACGCCCGGCTTGCGGCGCCGTGTCCACGAGAATCAGGGTCCCCGCCACCGACCCGACGCCGAGCGCGACGGCCGCGGCGGTGAACACCAGCCTCGACCTGTATGCCACAAGGTTGGCGAGCACATAGCGCAGCAAGCTCATGGCAGCAACGCTGCCGTGCCCGCGGAGCGGATACGACGGTGCCAGGGCGACAAACCGATGTATACGTAGCACTACCGGGGACGGCGGGTGGGGCTAGCCCTACCGCCAAGACGCCGGTCGTCGGGATGGGCCAGAATCGCTGGCATGTCTACCGTCGCAGGTGTGACAACGCAACAGCAAGGCTTCGTGCGGCGCGCGGGGGCGGATTCGGCCTATGTCCTCGCCGGGTTCCCCATCGCCGTCGTGACTTTCGCCGTTCTCGTGGCCGGGTTCGCCGCCTCCGTCGCCCTGCTCCCCCTCGGGGTGGGGGTGTTCGTCGGCGCCGGGACCATGCTTGTGGCTCGGCTTTTCGCCGACATCCAGCGGCTGCGGCTGCGGTCGCTGACAGGGCGGCTGCGCCCCATCTACAAGAGTTCGAACGGCAACGTCTGGCAGCGGGCCTTGCGGGTGCTCGGCGATGTGCAGTCGTGGCTCGACCTGATCCACGGCATCATCGCCTTCCCGATCGCCGTCATCACCTTCTCGATCATGGTCACCTGGTGGGCGCTGACGCTTGCCGGGCTCAGCTACTTCGCCTGGGACTGGGCGCTTCCACGGGGTCCGGACAACCAGACCCTGGCCGAGCTGCTCGGGTTCGGCGACAGCCCGGCCGCCCGGATCGGGTTCTACACCGTGATCGGCGTCGTCGCCCTGCTGACCCTGCCGCTGATCGCCCGGGGCTGCGCCGCGTTGCAGACCTCGCTCACGCGGGCGCTGCTGACCGGGGTGGCCGAGATGCGCAACACCATCGCGGGTTTGCGGGATCAGCGGGAGGCGGCGGTGTCGGCCGAGGCGACGGCGCTGCGCCGGCTGGAGCGCGACATCCATGACGGGCCGCAGCAGCGCCTGGTGCGCCTCGCGATGGACATCAGCCGGGCGCGCCAGCAGCTCGACGAGGACCCGGAGCGGGCACGCTCCACTTTGGACGAGGCGCTGGGCCAGACCCGCGACACCCTCGCCGAGCTGCGCTCGCTTTCGCGCGGGATCGCGCCGCCGGTGCTTGCCGACCGCGGGTTGCCCGCCGCGCTTGCCGCGGTCGCGGGACGCTCGGCGATCCCGGTCGACCTGGCCATCGACGACGATCTGGCCGAGCGCCGGCCCAGCCCGGAGATCGAGAACGCGGCGTACTTCGTGGTGACCGAGGCGCTTGCCAACGCGGCCAAGCACAGCCGGGCGGGCCGGTGCGAGGTGACCGTGGTGCGGGTGGCGAGGGTGTTGGGGGTACTCATCCGGGACAACGGCATCGGCGGGGCGCACATCTCCAAGGGCCACGGCCTGGCGGGGCTGGCCGATCGGGTGCGCGCCGCCGGTGGCAGGCTGGCGATCGCCAGCCCTCCCGGCGGGCCGACCGAGATCAGAGCGGAGCTACCGGCATGACCTTGCGAGTTGTCATCGCGGAGGACGCGGTGCTGTTGCGGGAGGGCCTGATCCGCCTGCTGGAGGAGAACGACTGCGAGGTGATCCGGGCGGTCGGCGACGGGCCGTCCCTGATCGAGGCGATCGAGCAGAACCGGCCCGACGTGTCCATCGTCGATGTCCGCATGCCGCCGTCGCACACCGACGAGGGGCTGCGGGCCGCGGTCGAGGCGCGCAAGCGGGTCAAGGGCAGCCCGATCCTGGTGCTGTCGCAGTACGTCGAGGTGTCCTATGCCGACGATCTGCTCGCCGACCGGGCCGGTGCGGTGGGGTACCTGCTCAAGGATCGCGTCGCCGATATCCCGGAGTTCATCGGGGCGCTGCATCGGGTGGCCGGCGGCGGGACGGCGCTCGACCCGGAGGTGGTGGCGCAGCTGCTCACCCGGCGCCGCCGCGATCCCCTCGCCGACCTCACGCCGCGCGAGCACGAGGTGCTGGCGGCGATGGCGGAGGGTCAGTCCAACGCGGCGATCGGGCGCACCCTTGTCATCTCGGACGGCGCTGTGGAAAAGCACATCCGCAACATCTTCACGAAACTCGGCCTGCCGCCCGACGACGATCACCATCGCCGGGTGATGGCTGTCCTGACCTACCTGAGTCGCTGAACGCGGCTTGCAGCCGGCCGAGTTCGGCCTCGGTCCCGATCGCCGGCCGGTCTTCGGGCCGGTCGCGGTAGTACCGGATCGCGAACGCGACGAACTCGCGGTCGCAGTCCATCGCCCAGTACGGAACGCTCAGCTTCTCGGCCTCGTCCCATGCCGCCCGCTTCGCCCCGTGGGGGTGAAACGCCTCGTCCCAGGCCGCCCGCTTCACTCCGTGGGGGTGAAACGCCTCGTCCCATGCCGCCCGCTTCGCCCCCACGACGTCCCGCACCACCACCCCATCCGCGTTCAGCTCCGTCACCGGACGCCTCCAGAACAGCAGTCCACCCGCGGCCACGACCGCCACGACCGCCCACGCCCGGGCGAACACGAGCAGCGCACACGCGCCGATGTAGGTGGCGCCGAGGCAGTGGAAGCCCTGCGCCCACACCGACGGGTACGCCACGAACCGCTTGCCGGACACGGCCAGCGTCGCCTCCCGCGAGGCCGGAAACCGCCGCAGCGCAAGGAACACGATCGTGACCAGCATCGCCCCCGCGAAGGCCAGCAGGATCGCGAGCCAGCCCCGGCCGTCCAGCGGATCGGCGAGCGCAAGCGGGGTACCGATGATCACGAGGCCGCATGCCAAGGCCGCAAGCCGGACAAGTGTGGCCTTCATGCATCGAAGGGTAGGCAGATCCGTCAAGGAATACACCTGCCATTAGGGTGGGCGGGTGCGCTTCCCGCTCTGGTTGCGATGGCCGGCCTACCTGTTGGTGACGGGCGGGGCCGTCGCTGTCTTCTTCTGGCTCGCGATCCCGCACAAGTTCTTCGACCTGGCGATCTATCGCCACGCCATGCAGTGGTGGGCCGACGGCAACGACCTTTACGACTACGCGCAGCCCGACTTCCTTCAGGGCTTCCTCTATTTCACGTATCCGCCGTTCGCGGCGATCCTGCTTTTCCCGTTCGGGTTCCTGCCGGTCGGGGTCAGCGGCGTGATCTTCACGGTCGGCAGCATCGCCGCGATCGCGGTCACCACCAAGTGGCTCTTTGACGCCGCGCGCCTGCCGCTGTGGCCGCTGGCGGTGTTGTTCATCGCCGTCCCGCTCATCGTGATCATCGAGCCGATGCGCGAGAACATCATGCTCGGCCAGATCAACATGCTGCTGATCGTGCTGATCCTGTTCGACGTGCTCAAGCTTGACCGCTGGAAAGGGGTCGGGGTCGGTCTCGCCACCGCCCTCAAGCTCTTCCCCGGCATCTTCATCGTCTATTTCCTTGTCACCCGCCAGTGGCGAGCCGCGATCATCTCGTCGATCACCGCCGCGGCCGCGACGCTGCTGGCCGCCGCGATCGCGCCGCGCGCCTCGTGGGATTTCTGGACGTCGGCGCTGTGGGACACGACCCGCGTGGGCCGCACCGACTACACCGGCAACCAGTCGCTGCTCGGCCTGCTCAGCCGGCTGGTCGCCCCGGCCGAACCCAATCGGGTGATCTGGATCGTGCTCGCCGCCGTGATCGCCGCCTTCGGCCTGTGGCGCGCCGCGCGGGCGACCGGCGCGGGTGACCTGGTGACCGCGATCGCGCTGACCGGCCTGGTCGGCGGCCTGATCAGCCCGATCACCTGGCCGCATCACCTGTACTGGTTCGTGCCTGCGCTGATCTCCGTGCTTGCCTGCGCTTGGGACCGCGGCCCCCGCTCTCCACTTTGGTTGCTGCTGTTGGGGGGGTACCTGGTCAGTGTGCTGGGTGTCGTGTCGCTAGTGGACTGGGGTGCCGCGGCGGTGCCCACCGACACGCCGTGGCTCTTCCTTGAACGCAATGCGTTCGTGCTGCTTAGCTGCGTCTTGCTGGCGTTTGTTCCGATCCGCAATTATCCCAGCCGGACGGCGGATTAGATAGACTTGTCCAATCTCGCCCCTTTCCTCTACTCTGGACCGCATAGGAGCTCGTCTCCCCGGACGTCTCCCAAGGTGACACCGTTCCCCCGGTGAGAGTGGCCTGCCCTTAACGGAGCAGGCCACTCGCCCTTTGCGGCCAACGTCCCCTCAAGATCGTCAGGAGCGGTTGGTCAAGTGGGGGTGCACTCCGGCGACCGGCATCGGCAACTCGCGCGGCGCGTGCGTATCGTCCAGCGGTTCAGTGGGTGGCCAGGCAAGCTGCGGCACGGGCGGCGGCGGTGGAACGGGCGCTGCGGACTGCTGCTGCTGCGGCGGCACGTGCACGACGGTCCGGCCCGACGCCAGCGCCGGCAGCGCGGCGGCCGACGCCGCCGACCCGTCCATCACATAGATGATCTCGCGGGGGCGTTGCGGCCAGGCGAGCGCGGCGAAACCCAGAAGCAGCAGCACCGGGCCGAGGATGAGCAGGCCCCAGGTGGTCGAGCCGAGCCAGCCGGCGGTGACGGAAACGTTGAGCCGCACCGGCTCCGGCCCGGCGGGCGCCACGATCACCAGGGCCAGCTGCCGGCCCCGATCCACGGATGGGGTCCAGCTCAGCTCGCCGGCCCCTCCCCGTACCCAAAAATCCTGCTCCTGGGGGTTTGAAAGCTGATCGCCGTTGGCCGTCACGTTGCGGGTGCGCACCGGCAGCGGGCCGCGGGCGAGGGAGACGCCTTCGACGGCGGTGTAGTCGACGCGCGCAAGGTAGGCGGCGACGTCACCGGGTTCGGCCATGCCGATGAATCCGGGCGACGACAGGCGAAGCGTGGTCTTGTCGGCGCGGGCGATCGGCGCGTCGCGGCGCAGGATGGCGTCGACGTCGGCGACGACGAGCACCCGGCCGGGGGCATCGATTGACATCATGCTGGCGTGGAACGCGCCGTCGGGGCTGCGGTGCTGCATCGCCCACCAGGCGACCGCCCCGGCGGCTAGGACCGGAAGGGCCAGAAGCAAAACCGTGATGCCCGCAACCACCCGTAGAACCCGCATTGTCCCGCTCCCTGTTTCATTGCGCGTGCAAAGCAACGCGCGGGCATCGCCGCCACGGGTGCCGGCGATCGTGCCTGATCCCGAACGCCGGCGGCGGCGATGCTGTATCCAACCGGGACAACGCGGGCTCTTCACCCAGGATGCGGTTTATGGGGCCAATCGTCGGGAACGTGTCAAGGCGAACCCGGCCAGCAGCAGCGCCAGCACACCCGCGCCAAGCGCGACCCAGCTCAAAATGTTGTTGTCCCCGTTGGGTTCCGACGACGCGACCGGGGCGGGCGCGGACGATGGCGCTGAGGCCGCGATGACATTTAGGACAGGCGCCGGGTGTTCAAGCTCGGCTCCCTCTTTCGGCTCGTCGATCCAGCGGACCACGGCCCCGTCGGAGTAGGTCTGCAACGCCTTGAACACCAACTGCTTGGCATCGCTGGGAATCGGGCCGAGCGAGGTCGGGAACTCCTGGAACTGCCCGGGTTTCACGACGGCGTCGGCCGCGGCGGTCCAGGTGATCTGCGAGATGACCTCGCTGACCTGAGAGCCGTGCATCTCGATCGGCTTGTCGAGTTTGCGTTTGGTGGTGGCGACCGTCCATCCCGCAACGGGCATCGTCGACACCGACGCGATGGGCGCGTTCTCCGGCAGGAACACCTCGAGCTTGGTGGTGCTCTCGGTGTCGGACTCGTTGGGCACGCGGAACGCCACGCGGGCGAAGCTGCCCGCCGCCACCTCTTTGGGGTTGACCGTCACGTGGGCGTAGGCGGGGGTGCCCACGACGATCACCGCGAGGAAGGCGAATACAGCGATGAGCTTTCTCATTGCCGCTCCTTTACTTGATGGGCACCGTGGCGGTGACCGTGTCCTGATCTATCTCTGTCGTGCGCAGGGTGAAGCTGAACACCCACTCGCCCGGTGTCGGCAGCTGGATCGTGGCCGTGGCGTGGTTTGGGGGGATCTTGAGTGTGGGCACGTCGAGCGGTTCGATCCCGCCCGAGGGCAGCGCGGCGGTCGTCTTCCACTCCTCGACGTTCTGCGGCTGGCCGTCGAGGGTGTACGCGAACAGGTGGACGAGGAGTTCGCGGTTCTCGCCCTGGTCCACCGTGACCTGGAGCCGGAACTTGGGGCTGTCCAGCGTGGTGGTGAACAGTTGCTGCTGCGGTCCGGGCGGCGGGGTCTGGGCGATGGCTTCGGCGGTGCGGGCGGGGGTGGTCTGGGTCAGCGCCGCGGTCACGCCGAGGATCACCGCGGCGATGCTCAGCTCGACGACGACAATCTTGCGAAGGGTGTTGCTCAGCAGGAGCCGCCGCGCCTGGCTCGCCGCGGCGATCAGCAGGCCGACAAGGGCCAGCTTGATCAGGATGTACCTGCCGTAGGTGGTGTCGACCAGCGCGGTCGGGGTGCCCACCTCGATCAGCGCGGAGATCACGCCGGCCAGCAGCACGACCGAGATGGCAAGGCCGGCCCAGCGCGACCAGACGGGAAGGATCAGCCGGCGCTCTTCGTCGTCGGCGCGGCGCAGCACGAACAGGGTGAGCATCGTCAGGCCGCCCAGCCAGACCGCGACGGCGCCGAGGTGGGCGGCGTCGACCACGATCGAGACGGCCGGGACCGGTGAGCCCGCCGGGTGCCCGGCCAGCGGCCAGGTCACCGCGCCGATGACGCCGAGCCCGATGGCAAGGTAGCGGTCGGCCGGCCCGCCCACGCCGTTGATCAGTGGTCGCAGCAGGAACGCGGCGACGGCGAGCACGGCGAGGCGGACGAGCAGCGCGATGCCGAAGCGGCTCGACATGACGTCATCGAAACCCTCTACATCGGACAGAGAACCGCCGCTGGTGTACGGCGCCTGCAGGTACAGGGCGGCGGCGGTGGAGAACGCGACAAGGCCCATCCCCAGCCACATCAAGCGTTTCGGGTCACGCCGCTCCAGCCGCCTCGGCCACAGCATGGTGAGCACGAAAACCGCCCCGACCAGGAGCGCGAGCCCGGCATATCCGATGTACTTGGCGATGCCCAGGAGCCACAGGACCAGGTCGTCCGACTCGGCCTGCGGCACCTCGACCGGCGTCGCCGAAGGCGAGCCGATCGAATACGTGAACGCGCCCGGCACCGGATGGCTGTCCGCCGAGATCACCCGGAAGCTCACCAGGTACGTGCCGGTCTTTGTCCCGTCCTTCAGCTTGATCCGCACGGTGGCGCCGTCGACCACCGGCATTCCGTCGTCAACGCGCTGCCCGTCCGGGCCGACAATGCGGATCTTGTCTTTGACCGGCGAAACAGATTCACTGAAAACCAATTCAACATTTTCCGGGGGTACCGGAAGGATCTCGCCCTGAGCCGGATTGGTCCGGACCAGTTTTGCGTGCGCCTGCGCCGGAGCTGCGGGCAAGAGCACGACCAGGAAAATCAGCGCAGCCTTCAGCAACCTCATCGTCATGAGGTGGCCGCCTCGCGCGGGCGCGGCAGGGCGCGAGTCGTGCCCCGGCTCAGGCCCCACAGCAGGGCGGCCTGGGCAAGCGCGGCCACGTGACCGATCTCATGCGCGAACAGCGCCGCGCCCTCGATGATGTCGAACGCGCTCGTGAGCGTCAGGCACGCGGCCAGGACGAAGGCGACGGGCACGAAGGCGCGCGCCCGGTCGGGCCGCCAGGCGGCGAGCGCGAACCCGACCGCAAGCGCGATGTCGAACGAGGCGGCCTCGCGCGTGTCGTGGGCGATGTCGCCGAGCCCGAGCAGCATCGGGATCGCCAGCGCCAGTTGCAGCGCGGCGGTCAGGGCCAGCGCGAGCCGCATCAGGCGGCGGCGCTTGTCCAGCTCGGCGCGTGCTCCGGCCCGTTGCGCCGCGGCGTCGGCGCGTACGGCGGCGAGGATCGGCGCGGTGAGGTCGGGCACGTCGACGAGCTGTACCCGTACCGCCCGCGTCACCTCCTCCGCCTTTGCCAGCCACAGTCCGCATTCGGCGCACCCGGCCAGGTGCTCCTCGATCGCGCCCGGGGCAAAGCCCGCCTCGTCGCCCACCTCTTCCCCGTCGAGCCGGGCCGAAAGCGCTTCCCGGATCTGGTCGCAGCCTTTGTCCATAAGCGGGTAGTCGGCCCGGAAACGAGAAAAGTTCCCAGCGTCACCCGCTTGATAGGCTTTGGCTTTGTGGAGTCCCTATCGCCCGCCGACGCATCGACGCAGTTGGCATTGACGGCACGCGATGGGGACCCGTTGGCCCAGGTGGCGTTCGTGCGGGCGACCCAGGCCGAGGTGTGGAGGTTCTGCGCAGCACTCGTCGACACATCGAGCGCTGACGATCTGACTCAGGAGACGTTCCTGCGGGCGTTCCGCGCCCTGCCCCGATTCGAGGGCCGATCCAGCGCCCGCACCTGGCTGCTCGGCATCGCCCGGCGCACCTGCGCCGACCACCTGCGCGCGGTGGTCCGCCGGCGCCGGCTGGACGCCCGGCTCGCCGCGCAGGCCTGGACGGAGATCCCCCGGCAGGGTGACCCCGCGCACCGGCTCGGAGCCGCCGACCTG
>DASUXL010000042.1:0-2079 GCA_036377915.1 Candidatus Limnocylindrales bacterium | reverse complement strand
CGGGATGGAACCGACGGCGCGTCGGGGTCGTCGGGCGTACCGACCTGCGCGAACTCCCGGAACGCCGCCAACGTCCCGCCCCAGGTGCGGAAGTCCTTGGCGGTGAACGTTTCGCCCATGACGTCGCGGAGGTACGCGTTTACCTGGTCCGAATCGACCGGCCGGAGCGCGCCGTCATCGTCGCGATACTGGAACAGGCGCTGTCCCGGCAGTTGCTGGCAACGCCGGACCAGCCGCGCCAGGCGGGCGTCATCCACGGCGATCTCGTGCCGGGCGCCACCCTTGCCGCGGAAGTTGATCCGGGCGCGGCCACCCCGCAGGAACGCGATGTGGCGATTGCGCAGGGTCGTCAACCCGTAGGAGCGGTTGTCGCGCGCGTAGCTGCCATTGCCGACCCGGGCCAGGGAATCGGCCATCAGCGCGACCACGATCGCAGCCACCTTCTGCTGCGGGAAACCGGACAGCCCCAGGTCCCGGCGCAGTTGTCGACGCAACCGCGGCAGTTGGGTACCGAAGGCGACGATGCGATCGAACTTGCCGTCGCCACGCACCTTCGCCCATTCCGGGTGGTAGCGGTACTGCTTGCGACCGCGTGCGTCGCGCCCGGTCGCCTGCAGGTGCCCGTTGCGGCTCCGGCATATCCACACGTCGGTCCACGCTGGCGGTATCGCCAGTTCGCGGATGCGTCGCAGGGCCGCCTCGGAGGTGACGCGCCCGCCTTCGGCGTCAAGGTAGGAAAAGCCCCGCCCCGACCCGCGACGGCGGATGCCTGGCTCGTCGTCATGGACGTAACGCAAACCGGCCTGGTCGGCGACGACCTGGCCTTCCGACTCGCGCGGGGAGGCATCGACCGCATCCATCCGGTGTATCCGGCTGCGCCTCGCGACCTGCGATCCGCGCTACTGCTGGACCGGCTCCAGTGCGTCGCCGTCGGGGCCGACCAGGTACCAGTGGCCCCATTGGTCCTCGACCCCGTGGCCAGCCGTGCGGCCCGCGCCGGTGTCGGCGGCATAGCGGTACAGCGGATGCTGGTTGTAGGTCACCTGCACGGACCCGTCCGCACGGGTGATCCTGCCCAGCATCCCGGCCTGCAACTCGGGACCTGCTGTCGGTGCCACCTCGTCGACCAGCACCGGCGGCCAAGCCTGGGTGCAGGCATCGACGCACCCGCTGCCATCGGTGTCGCCCTCCATGAAGTAAACCGCGCTGCCGGCGCTGTTGGCCAGGTACGGCTCCGGGCCGCCGGCAGTCGCGACCTGGAGCTGGCCGGCGTCGCCGGGTACGGTGGCGTCGGCACCCAACTGGCCGGTGCCCTCGACCCGCGCCGCGGGATTGGTGTCGGGCACCGCGACCGCGGCGTCGCCGTCGGCATCCCCCGGGGTCTGGTCGTCAGGTGGGCCGGGCTCGCAACCGGTCGCGAAGGCCAGCGTGACGGTCGTGCACAGGGCCAGCAAAACGGTGGGGATTCGCATCGCGGTTTCCTCGCTGGATCACAACGGATCGAAGACACCATTGGTACGCGGGCGGCCGTTAATCCGGGGTCCTCTTGGCGTGCACCGGACGTGACGTGCGCTCCGGCCCGGTTCATCCCTGTTGCGCCAAGTCGTTGATAATACGGTGATGTCTCTTGCCGCAACGCCCCTGGACGGGTTCCATCGCGCCGTCGCCGGATGGTTTGCCCGGACCTTCCCGGCACCGACCGAGGCGCAGGTACTCGCGTGGCCGTCGATCCGGTCCGGGCGCCACACCCTGGTGGCCGCGCCGACCGGCTCCGGCAAGACGCTGACCGCGTTCATGGCCGCGATCGACCGGCTGGTCCGCGAGGGACTGGCGGCTGGTGGCGAATTGCCCGACGAGACCACCGTGGTCTACGTGTCGCCGCTGAAGGCGCTGTCCAACGACATCCACCTCAACCTCGAGGCACCGCTCGAGGGCATCCGCGCCGAGCTGGCGCGCCAAGGCCTGCCTGATGTCGCGATCCGCACCGCGGTGCGCACCGGCGACACCTCGCAGTCCGAACGCAACCGGATCTGGAAGCAGCCGCCGCACATCCTGGTGACCACGCCCGAGTCGCTGTAC
>DASUXL010000041.1:0-17105 GCA_036377915.1 Candidatus Limnocylindrales bacterium | reverse complement strand
ATCGACCATCATGTCGGCGTCACGGGGCTCAGTCCTGACGGCGGGCCAATTCTCGGGAAGCTCGCGTCCGGCCACGATGACCTGGAACCAGCGCGCTCCCAGGTAGCGGCGTGCTTGATCAGCCCGAGCAGCGAACTCGCGCTCGGCGCCATTCGCGCCGCAGCATCGTCGAGACCTTCGAGCGTCAGGAGCAGCCCCTCGCGCTGGTAGTCGAGAAAGCCTTCCAGGGCCTCGCGCTCGGAGGAGTACGCGAGAGACGCAACTGGTCAAGGTGATCGTGGGTCAGCGCAGCCGTGTGGGTGGCGATGGAGTGCAGCAGCTGGAAGCTTTGGGCTTCGTTGAGCCACTTCAAGACAGACAACGGTCGGTCGGATTCGAGCAGCACCGTAGTCAGTGTGGCGAGTTGGCGGTCGGGGGTGCCGAAGCTGTCGGTGAGCCGCTGGCGCAGCACGCAGCGGGCGCAGTGCCCGTTCTGGTAGGCGTCCCCAGGCCGGGAGCAGGTGATGCAGGCGTAGTCGCGTCCGCCCGCGCACGGGCCGCAGATCGGCTCGCCGTGCTGGTTGGTACCGGTGAGGACCTTCAGCGCGTTGCAGGAGGCGCACCCGTCCGGGTGGAGCAGGGTTCGGCTGTAGCAGTCGCGGCAGACCGGGCCGAGCGGCCACTCAGCGTGGGTCTCGGTAACGGTGCCGCAAAGAGCGCAGGCACGTTTCGGGCGCGGCTGACAGCGTTGGCACAGGAACCGGCCGTCGCGCCGCCAGCCGGGCCGTTCCCGCGAGCACGACGCGCAGCGCTCGACGCGTCCGCGGTGACAGGAGTCGCAGACATCACCGTGCTCGGCGTTGGCGGCCAACGCGATCAGCCGCACTCGCCCGCAGCGACTACACGGTCGTCGTGGCCGTACGGCGTGGTAGCAGCGGCGGCAGACCGGACCGTCCTCGCGGTTGGCGTGAGCCGGGGCCAGTCCCCCGCAGACACCGCACTGGTAAGCACGTCGTGGCGCGCAGCGCTGGCATAGAGCGCCACCGTCGTCGAGACGCCGGTAGGCGCGGGTCAGCCTGCCACACCGTGCGCAGTCGCCCATGACACGACCGGTGCCCACACACCTGCCGCAGCGGCCGTCGGTGGCCCACCGGGCATCCAGCCGGTAAACCCCGGCCGCACTGGACGCACTGACCGCGCGGCCGTTCGGTGTCGCCGCACGAGGCGCATATTCGCCCATCCGGGCTCGTGCGGGGCAGCGCGACGCCGGTTCTGCCGCAGTTGGCGCACCCGATCGGCTGGATCATGTTGAAACCGTTGCGGTGCATCACTTCCACAAGGCGCACCATGCCACGCGGGCAGTGCCCGTCACCGGACAGCAGCGCGTGCGGGTGCGTGGCCAGGTGCTCATCGAGCTGGACCAGCAGGATGCCATGATCGAGCTTGCAGACGGCAAGAATCCGCTGCGCTGCTTCAGGATTCAGCCCGGGGGCGCTGGCCGTCATGACAGCGACGACACGACCCGGCTGGAGGCCAACCGCTACAGTGGATCCATCAATCGGTGGTACCCATCGGTTGGTTGTTGGAGATGGCCGGGGTGGCCTTGCCAGCCGCACCCATCGGGTGCCCAGCCCCGGCCGTCAGCATTTGCGCAGGCGGCGACAGGGAACCGTCATGAAAATCCGCATCATCGACGGCCGGGCCGCCACCGACCGCGACGGCGCATCCGAACACCTGCACCGCTCCACCCAGACCATCAAACTGCTCGCCTCCCGGCGCACCGAAACCGGCTTCCCCATGCCCGTCGACGTCGAGACCGAAGGCCGCGGCGTACGCATCCGCGACGGCCAGGCCCACGGCCGCGAGTGGTACGCCCTCGACGACCTCGACCAGTTCAAGAACACCTACATCGCGCAAGTCGAACAGGCCAGCGGCGCCCGCGTGCAACACATCGACCTCGAAGGCGACCCCGGCGACCTGCTCGGCGTGGCCGACTTCGCCACCTACGCACGGGTCAAACCGGCCACCGTGCAGGGATGGGTCCGCGACAGCAAAGGCAACTGGAACGCCGCCCGACCCGCCTACCTGCCCAAGCCCGACGACGAGCAGCCTGGCCGCGGCGGCATCATCCGCAAATGGAAGCGCTCGACCATCGCCTATTTCCTCAACAACCGCGCCGGCGTCGCCTCCTCCGGCCGCACCCCCGGCCGCGCCGCCACCGTCGACGACCTCATCGCCGCCGCCGAAGCCGCCAGCGAAGCAGCCACCGTCGACGACATCGCCGCAGCGCTCGCCCAACGCCTCGGCCGCGACAGCGTCCACGTGCAAACCGTGTTCCGCCTTCGCCGCATGCTGAAGTCCGCAACCGACGGAACATGACAAGCCCAGCAGCCCCGACACCGGCCCGGCCGGCACTGTCTGGTCACAGGTGGGCCGCAGCCGGCGGCGGACCGGAAACCGGCGGACGACAGGAGCGACAAGGTCTCCGGCCGGCGGTGTGTCTAGGCGAGACGAGCTGCCAGCCAATACGCCACGTCTGGTCGGGCTCCTCATCGTGACGGCAGCCGCCTTCGTCCAAGTACTCATGCAGGGCCAAGACCTTGTCCAGCACCTGCGGACAGTCGGGCCGGTGAACGTGTCGGCCCGCTACCACGACGATGTCCGGGTTGCCGGTGGCGCAACGGTAGGCGGCGACGTGCGTGTCTTCGCGGCCCACCTAGCGAAGGCACGCACATGCGGCAGATGACGATGGTGACCCATTACGGCGTACCCGGTGCAGCGCCGTGAGTTGCGGCTTCGTCTTCCAGCGCTGACACCAGTGCCAGCGTCCGGACCGACGGATGGACGCGAGTCACTGCCACGGTGGCACGGCCGGGCCAGCGGCTGTCAGTGACGGACACCGTCCGAATACATGTCGGAAGGACCGACAGGGCCAGGTCCGGGATGACAGTGATGCCCAGTCCGGCCGCGACCAGGCCGAGCCGGGTGGACCAGTGACGTGCGGAGTGCGCGATCCTCGGCTCGGGCAAGGTGGGCCAGGCGCCGAACTGAGGCTCCCCCGCAGTGCCGGCACCGACGACCCACTGCTCATGTGCCAGGTCCGCCTCGGTGACGGTTCTTGAAGCGCAGCGGCGCTTCGCCGACCTCGCGTTTGAACGCTGTGCTGAACGCGGCCTCCGACGCGTAGCCCAGCTCGGCTGCGAGCGACGCGATCCGGACGTCGCCGGTGCGCAGGGCTCGCTGGGCGAGGAGCATGCGCCACTGGGTGAGGTACGTCAGCGGGGGCGCACCTGCCACCTCGCGGAAGCGTACGGCGAACGTCGTGCGTGACATGGCGGCGGCGTGGGCGAGTTCTTGCAGGCCCCAGGCGCGGTCTGGGCGGTCGTGCATGAGGTCGAGGGCCGGTCTCAGGCGTTCGTCGCGTAGAGCTGCGAGCCAGCCCGGCGGCAGATCGCTGTTGCTCATGAAGGCGCGTAGGACTTCGAGCAGCAGGAGCTGACCGTGCTGGCGGATCGCGAAGGTGGCGCCCGGCTTGCCTCCGGTCATCTCGTCGACGATGCGGTGTACGCGGCCGCGCAGTGGGGACGTGGCTGGGATCGACGGCCCGATGTGCATCACCGGTGGAAGCGCGTTGAGCAGGAGCGCCCGGCCAGCCGGAGTGAGGTCGATGCGGCCGCCCACGACCACGTCGTCTCGCCTGCGGTCGACGGCGAACGAGAAGTGTTCGTCCGGCAGGATTTCGTGCGGCGGCTCGTCGCCTGTGCCGCCGTCGAGCCGCAGCCACGACCGGTCGTTGAGAATCGCGACGTCGCCGAGGTTGAGGATCAGCGGCGAGTCGAGGCCGTCGGTGGTCAGGCGGACTTGCCCGTACGGGACGGCGAGGAACTTGAGCGGGAGGTGCACCTCGCCGCGCGTGAACCACCGCCCCCGGGCGGCGAACCCGCCGGACAGCACTCCACGAACCTCGACCAGGTCGAGCACCTCGGACAGGCGGTCAACAGCCATGCCCGTACTCTCGCACAAGAATTACGAACGAACAACGATTCAACGTTCGGCGTTCGGCGCGCAGGCTGGAGGCATAAACAGAACAGGAGTTGAGCACCATGAGTTTTGCCTTCACCGAAGCCGCCGGCTTCCCGGTCAACCAGGCCAGTCCCGTCATCTCCTACGGCCCGATGGCCATCCCCGTCCCAAGCCGTGTCGTCGACCTGCGATTCAAGGTTTCTGTACCCGAGACTGGTGAGGAACTGCCGGTCATTGTGCTGTCACATGGGAACGGCCCGTCCAACTTCGTTTCCTCTCTGTACGGATACGGTCCGGTCGCGCACTTCTGGGCCGCACACGGCTTCGTCGTCATTCAGCCCACGCACCTGGACTCGATGACGCTAGGGCTGCGCGAGGCCGACAGCGTCGAGGCGCCGCTCTACTGGCGTACTCGGGTCGAAGACGTGCGCGGGATCCTCGACCACCTCGACCGGATCGAGTCGACCGTGCCCGGTTTGAGCGGGCGTGTCGACCGTGGCCGCATCGCCGCGGTCGGCCACTCGATGGGCGGGCACACCGTGGGGATGCTCTGCGGCTCGACGGTCACCGATCCGGTCAACGGCTCGCAGGTCTACCTGCCCGACCAGAGGATCAAGGCGGGCGTGCTCCTCGGCGCGCCCGGCCTGGGCGACGACCTCACGCCGTACGCGACCGAGCACTGGCCGATTCTCAGTACCACCCGCTTCGATCGGATGACTACGCCGGCGCTGGTCGTCACTGGCGACGATGACACGAACACGTATTTCAGCGAGCGCAAGGATTGGCGTGCCGACGCCTACCGCCTGGGCCCGGGTCGCAAGAGCCTGCTGTGGCTGTACGGAGCCGGGCACAGCTTCGGTGGCCTCAGCACCTACGACGCGGCGGAAACCACCGACGAGAACCCCGAGCGGGTCGCCGCGCTCCGCGCTCTGGTGTGGGCGTACCTGCGGAGCGAGCTCTATCCGGACGACAAGTCCTGGAATGAGGCGGTGACCATGCTGCACAGCATGGACACCCCGTGGGGCCGGGTCGAAACCAAACCCTGATCTCGGCAAAGGCCCGGGGCGGCCGAACTACGACCGCCCTGGGCCGCGGTGCCCCGCATACAGGCGACGCGTCCTCGTCGAGCCCGAGCCCGGTCCATTCGCCGTCGCTTCTCAGCCAAGAGCCGGATCACGGACACCGGTCAGGAAAGCCAGCCGCAGTTTGGTCTCGTCCTCGGTACCGGTGGCTGCCGTGAGGATCACGATCTTCAGCTCTGCGTCGCCGTCGGTCATGAAGTCGCAATCGACGGCGATCGGCCCGACCACCGGATGTTCGACGATCTTGTGGTCTTCTCTATGCGCCCCGACCGCGCCGGAGGCCCACAGTTCGGCGAAGCGCGGGTTGCCCGTGGTGAGTACCTGAATCAGGTGGGTCAAGCGCTTGTCGTTCGGGAAGCGTCCGGTGGCACGGCGTAGGTCGGCCACGACGGCAGCTGCCACCGTGTCGCCGGCGAACGAGGTCACGGGCCACTGTGACAGCCGTGGACCGTCGCCATCGATCGGGAAGGTGTCGCGAGCGAAGTTGCGAAGCGCCGGCGGTACCGACGACGGATCGCCGAGGAGCGCCGCCCAGCCGCGGCTCCACCAGATCAACTGCCAATCGGCGGCGAAGACCGCGACGGCGGTGTCGCCGAGCCGGTTGAGTACGCGGTGCAGGCCGCGCGGGATGTGGTCGGAGACATCGCCGCCGGTGGGAGGAACAAGGCCTGCCAGCCGATACAGATGATCCTGTTCAGCGTTGGTGAGCTGCAAGGCGCGGGCGAGCGCGGCGACCACCTGCACCGAGGGGGTGGTGGACCGGCCCTGTTCCAGGCGTACGACGTAATCGACCGAGATCCCGGCGAGTTCGGCAAGCTCCTCCCGCCGCAGTCCGCTCGCCCGGCGCGCGCGCCTGCTCGGCAGCCCTGCCGCTGCTGGGGAGAGGCGGTCGCGCCAAGCACGCAGAGTCGCCCCGAGATCCGTCGCGCGTGTGGTCACATGGCTGATTGTCCCTCGCGACCACGAGCCGAAGGTGGTACCCGTGTTCCTACCGTCGGTCCGTCTCTGGTTACCGGTTCGGCCGCCGACCAGTCTCGTCCCCATGACCATTGCCTTCTCCCACGATCATGTCGGCATCAGCGTGAAGCCCGAGGACCTTGATGCCACTATTCAGTGGTACGCGAGCAAGCTCGGTTTCGTCCTTGACCATCGGTTCGATTCCCACGGCACGACGTTCGCCTTCATCGTTGGCGGTGACGTCAAGATCGAGCTGTTGGCAGGCGCGTCGAATCGACGCCAGGCACGGACCGACAACATTCTTACGAGCATGGATCCGGAGCGTCTGCACCATTTCTGCCTCGCCGTCGAGGACCTCGACACGACCGTGTCCCAATTGCGCGACAGAGACGTGCCGCTGATCGGCGGTCCCATGGAAGTACCGGCAATCGGTCAGCGCATCGCGTTCATCACCGACAATCTCGGCAACATCATCGAGCTCGCCGAGCCTGGCACCTGGCCCTCCCGTCGACAGGTCTGATCGACCTGAAGGTACGAGCCTCGTGATGCACGCGGCGATCCCACCTCGCCGACCCTGATCACCGCGCCGGGCTTGGTGCTGCTGACCTCGAACGGGTCGTTCGGCTCGTTGCACGAGGCCTCGTTGGCGTGCACGGCGTTGGCACCGAAGTACACGCTCATCCCCGGACCCGGCCATGCCTGCCGCGGCGTGGTAGCGATGGCCCCCGACCGGTAGAAGTAGTTGGACCGGTTCTCCGTGCACTTCCAGGTGTGGTCGGCCCGCCCGGCGAGCTTGCCGCCGAGCACGTTCTTGCCAGTTACCGTGGTCAACGGGAAGCGCATGAAGCTGCGGTAGGTGCGGGCCGAGTCGGGGTCGTTGCCCACCCGCAGTTGGGCCGCGGCGGGCGAGGGATCGCCGCCCGCGACGTTGCTGTCGGTGGTGGGGCCGTTCTGGTTGTTGTTCGTGGCGTATGCCCACCGGTTCTGGCCACCGTTCCAGGTGGGGTCGATGACGATGGGGAACCGGGCCGCCGGGTCGTCCAACATGGACAGATCGGGGCGCAGCGTGAGCAGGCCGGCGCCAACCTCCGCGCTTACCCGGCGCTTCTGCACGGGCAACCGCTCGGCACCGGACATGGCGACCTCGCGTGCGGACAGGTGCGTGAGCGTGTCCCACATGAGGGCAGCGTCTGCCGTAGCCACCACCTTGCCGGCCGTACCGGCGACGAAGCCACCCTCGGCGGTGGCCTTCAGCGGGGCGTCGCCCCCGACCCGGTACTGCGACTGGCGCACCAGCGGATCGGCGGCCGCCGCCCGCGTTCTGACCACCAGGTAATGGCTGAACCCGGTCGCGGTCGCCCGCACCATCAGGTCGGCGCCGGGCACCACGTCGTGGTAGGTGGCACTGTCGCCCGCCACGGTCGGGGCCGGCAGCGAACCGGGCCAGGACAAGGAGAACGTCCCTCCATCGTGGACGATGGTGGCGAAAGGACCGTCGCCGCCGAGCGAGAACCGCACGCCCGCCGCGATCGCGGTGGGCACCAGAGCATCGCCGGCCCGCTGCAGCGTTGTGTCCACCGCACCCCAGCTTCCGTCGAAGCGCCTGGCGCGCACCGGAAGCAGCGACGTCACCGAGGTCTGCTCACCGCTCGGCTCGGCGAAGATGTCCTTCGTATTCGCCGCGCGCCGACTCGATCTCGACGCGGGCGCCGCACGCCTTCGCCATGGCGACCGCGGCCGGCTCGTGCGCAGCGGACAAGGCACAACCGGGGGCAGCTTGGACGGCCTGCAGCGGCGCGGCTGCCACCGCACCGGCGAGCAGCAGTGCCAACGCGCCGCCGAGAAGGCACCCACGACGTGGGTGGTGATACTGAGGTACGGGCATGATCATTATTCCCTCCGCGGCGGCGGTGCCGCACGTTCGTCGATGTCTGCGTGGCCGGGGTGCGGAAGGTCAGCAGCTGAGCGGGCTCTCGTCCACGACGTTGACCGTGCCGCCGTGGCAGGTCGTGGCTCCTGTTGCGCCCCAACGGTTGTTGACGCTGTGCGGACTGCGCAGTGCGCCGAAGCGGTGCTTGAGGCCCCACTTGCCGTTCTCGACGCGCACGTCTGTCGGGGTCAGGCCGTCGGGCGGGCTGGCGTCGACGGTGTAGTTGCCGCCGTCGTACCAGTTGTCCAGCAGGTGGACCTTGCTGATCTGCGACGGGTTGCTCGAGTCCTGGGTGAGGATGACGCCGCCACTGGCAAGTTCACTGCCGTCGGCGGTGGTGGTGAGCGGGTCACTGCCCACGGGGATGTTGTACGACTCGATCTTGCTGCGCTGCACGAGCACCCCGCCGGTGCCGCCGTCGATTTGGATGGCGTCGGAGTGCGAGCCGGAGGAGCGCTGGATGTCGGTGATCATCGATTCGAGGATGACGTGGCCGTAGGTCACGCCGCCGACGGTGTAGTGGCCGTTGGAGGGCTTGCCGAAGTAGCCGTCGATTCCGCCGCGCACCAGCGTGCGCTCCAGCCAGATGCCGGCGTTGCCCCACGAGACGATGCCCTTGGTGACGTCGCTGCGGGTGATGATCTCGCAGCGGACACACTTGAACTTCTGCCCGGCCGAGCTGGTTATCTTGACTGTGTAGCTGGCGCTGCCCGCGCCCTGGTTGCCGATGATGCGGCAGTCGGTGCAGGTGAAGTCGTGGTTGACCGTGACACCGCCGTTGATCTGGACTCCATTTAGGACGGTGGGGGCGGTGGTGGTGAACCCGGCGCGCTGGGTGAGGGTACCCTGTGGCCCGAGCAGGGAACGGGTCAGCTGCTCCCCGTGGGTCACCGTGCCGGTTGGGGTGGTGGGAGTCGGGGCGGCGGCAGCGTGGATGTCGGCCTCGGTCATCGAGTTCCATCCTCGAACCCATTCGCGGGCGTCGTTGTTGCCGTGACCGGTGATCTTCACGTGGCGGGCGTCGGTCGGGTCACGTTGTAGGTTTCCAGCGCCAGCGTTGTGCCACTGCTGCGCAGGTTGGTACCGAGCCGGGTCCACGCGGCACCGTCAAGCGATACATCGATGTCGAACAATGTGCTGCGCGTGTTCCCGACGTACCAGGCCAAGGCGACCGCGTTGACACGGCGCGGCGCGGCCAGGGTGAACTGGATCCACTGACCGTCACCATCGGCCGACCACCGGGTGGAAAGGTCATTGTCGATGGCGTTGGCCGGCAGGTTGCCGTCGTTGGCGCTCGCGGCGACGGCCGTGACGGCCACCTCCTCAGCCGCCGCGGGCGACAGGCCCACCAGAGCGATACCGCCCGTCAGCCCGGCCACGCCGCACAGCAGGGCGAACAGGCGCAGGCTCTTCCGCGATCGGGTCACAGGATCCTCCTTATATACAAGCTCGTGAATGAAGTCCGGACGGCCTGGCCCGCTGTGGCCGAGCCGCGAGCGGGGCGTCGCGCGGTACACATGAAGTGGTGCCCTTCTGGGTGGGAACTGCCTTGGCCGGTCGGCCTGGACTCAGGTGGACGCACGCGACAGCGCCAGGTCCACAGCCATCGATGGTGGGCCACCTCGCTTATCGATCTCTGTGAGCGTTACCCGTAGCGGCTTGGCGGCCGCCGTTTTATGCTTTCCGCCGAACCGGTAATGACGCTGGGATGGCGAATGCAGGAAAGCTACGGCAGGCGGCTTCGCTTGGGCCGGCAGCGGTTGGGGCTGACCCAGCAGCAATTGGCCGTGAAGACGGGCGTTCACGTCGCGACGATCCGCGATCTGGAGCAGGGCAGAAGCACCCTGCCGCGCGGGGATACCTTGCACGCGTTGGCAATGGCTGTCGCGGAGACCCCGGCGCCCGCGGCGGCCGTGACCGGCATCGATGTTCTCGGTCCGTTGCGGATGTGGCGGGGCTCGACCGTGGCAGCCGTCGGCAACGGCGGCCACCGTCTAGTCCTGGCGCGGCTGGCGCTGACCCCGCACAAAGCGGTGCACCGGGACGAACTCGTCGACCTGCTGTGGGCGGCGCGGTCGCCGGCCAGCGCGGTGAACATGGTCCACGCCCACATCAGTCGCATCCGCCGGCTGCTGCGCGGCCGCGACGGTACGCCCGGTCCGATGACGGTGGAGTCGGCCAGCGGCGGCTACCAGTTGGAGCTGCCGGAACAGTCCCACGATGCCAGCAGGTTCGGGCGGTTGGGCGAGGCCGACGTCGTACAGCTGTCGCATTTGGAGGCAGCGCTTGACCTGTGGCGTGGCCATCCGGTCGAGGATGTCGCGGAACTCGCGGCGCATCCGGCGGCCGCCCGGTGGGAGCGGCGGCGCCTGGCGGTCGCGGCACGGTTCGCGCGATTGGCCCAGCAGGAGGGCGATGTGCAGCGGGTGCTGCCGAGGCTGCGCGAGCTGGTGGACATCTACCCGCTCGACGAGGGCCTGCAGCAGCATCTCATCGAGGCGCTGGTCGCCGACGGGCAGGTGGCAGCGGCGCGATTGGCCTACCAGATTTTCACCGACCGGTTGGCGGCGGAGGCGGGCGTACCGCCGAATCCTGTGTTGCTCGACACCATCGCCCACCTGCTCGCTCCGCCGCCTCCCGCCGCCAGCCCGAGACCGGAGTTGTCGATCAGGCTGCTCGGCCCGGTGGAGGTGGCAAGCAACAGGCGGCCAGTGCCGGTGTCGCGGTCCCAGCGCCGTGGGGTACTCGCGTTGCTGGCGATACGTACCGGCAATGTGGTCAGCCCGGCCGAAATCGTCGAGGCACTGTGGGGAGACCGGCCGCCCGCCACGGCCACCCGCCAGGTGCACTCGGCGATCGCGTCGTTGCGCAAGATACTGAGCTCGGCAGGGCTGTGGGATGTGCTGGAGTCCACGGCCGGCGGGTACCGGCTGGTGTGCCCACCCGAACGCATCGACGTGCACGTTTTCGAGGATCTGATCGACAGAGCTCACCGTGCGCGGGCGGCCGGCGGCCAGAGGGCCGCCGGTGAGCTGCTGACCCGGGCGGCCGGACTGTGGCGGGGCATGCCGTTGGGCGCTGCCAGCGGCTTCTTCGTGGCAGCGAAGCGCGCCCGCTTGGAGATGGCCTACTCGGCCTGTCTGGAGGAGCTGGCCAATGCGCAGCCACCCCAAAACCGGCCTGCGGCACAGCCCCACGTGGTTCCGGCCGAGCTTCCGCGGCGTACCCGGCACCTCGTCGGCCGCGAGAATGAGCTGGCCCGGCTGAACTCCGCGCTGGCGAGCCTCGACGGCAGGCCCGCCACGATCGTGATCGCCGGACCGGCCGGGGTGGGCAAGACCGAGCTGGCCTGCGCCTGGTGCCATGACGTCAAACAGTCCTTTCCCGACGGTCAGCTCTTCGTGACGCTCAACGGTTTTCACGACGTGGCAGGGGTACCGCCGGAGCGGGCGCTGGAGGCTATGCTGCGTTCGCTTGACGTACCGCCCGAACGGATTCCTGGGTCGCTCGCGCAGCGCGCCGCCCTATGGCGCTCGCTCACGGCGGGCAAACGCCTGCTGGTGGTGATCGATGACGCTCCGGGGTCGGAGCCGGTACGGTCGCTGCTTCCCGGTGACGGTGGCGCGCTGACCGTCGTCACCAGCCGCCGGCGGCTGTCCGGATTGGTCGCCCGCGACGACGCCGTTCTGGTGCCGTTGGGTCCGCTGACCGGCGCGCAGAGCCGGACCCTGCTCGAGGCACTGCTGCCCCCCGGCGCACCGGTTGACGTCGAGGCTGTGGCACGGCATTGTGCCGGGCTGCCGCTGGCGTTGCGGATCGCCGGGGCGCGGCTGCGGCTGGCGACGGCCTCGGCCGCGAACGTGGTGTCCCTTTTGGAGAGTGAGGCGACTCGGCTGTCCGCGCTGAGCATCGACGACTCGGCGGTACGGGCGGAGCTGATGTCCTCCTACGAAGCGCTGACTCACCGGGCGGCCGCGATGCTGCGCGTGCTGGCGGCACACCCTGGGCTGCGGCCAAGTCTCGCCGTCTGCGCGGCGATGGCTGGCCAATCCGTTGACGCGGCGCGGGACAGCCTCGACCATTTGGCCGAGGCGCACCTGGTCGACGAGTGCGACGCCGACCGGTACGAGCTGCACGACCTGGTGCGCTTGTTCGCCCGGGAACGCCTGGCGCGCAACGAGGAGGGAGCGCTGCTGCGGCGGGCGGTGGGCTGGTACGTGCACGCCGGTCATCTCGCCGGAGGGCAGCTACGCCCAGCGTCGTTGGCGTTCGGTTTGGACGTTCCCGCTCCAGATCCCGCCACCATGCCGGCGATGTCCGGCGGCGACGAGGCGGCGGCATGGCTGGATGCGGAGATCGCCAACATCGAGGCGCTGATCCGAGGCTGCCACCGACGCGGCTGGCACGACGCCGTGTGGCGGCTTGCGCATGCGCCCATGCCATTGCTTGGCATGCGCCGCTCGGCCGACGCCTGGATGGGGCTGCTCGATCTGGGACGTGCGGCGGCCCACCGCGACGGCCACGACGAGGCGGAGGCGTTCTTCCACAACGCACTGGGTATTGGTGCCGCATTCACCAAGCAGTATCAGGTGGCGGAGAAGCACTTCAGCGGCGCTCTGCGGTTGCAGCAACGCCGTGGCGATACCGTGGCGGTCACCGCCTGCCGGCTCAATCTCGGCGCCCTGCACGGTGATACGGGCAAGGTCACCCTGGCGGTGCGGGAGCTGACCGCGATCGTGGAACAGGAGCGCCGCGGCTCCGGGCGCTTCCTTGGCCCGGCGCTCAATTCCTTGTGCGAAAACCTGTTGCGGCAGGGACGGTACGCCGAATGCTGCCGCTTCTCGCAAGAGGCCTACAAGGTGGCCAGCGCAGGCGGCGATGTGCCGTCCGCCGCGCACGCCCAGAGCACGCTCGCCGACGCGCAGGCGGCATCGGGCAGGCCGCCCGCCGAAGCCGCCGCCACATACGAGAACGCCGTCGACCTCGCCAGGCAGTGCGGCGATACCCGGCTACAAGCCAGAACCCTGCGCAGCTTCGGTGACCTGCTTTCCGCCACCGGCCGTGCCGAACCGGCCCGTGCGCAGTGGACCCGGGCGCTGGCACTGTTCGGTTCCCTCAACAGCGACGAGGCCGAATCGGTTCGGCAGCGGCTTGCCACCCTCGCGAGCTGAGCGTTCGGTCGGCGGCGTGTGGTTATTGTGTGGTTCTTGTGTGCCTTCTGCACCGCCACGGCCGAACCCGAAGGCGGGCCAGCCAACCCCAACGGTGTCCCGTCGTTGTCTCATAGCCAGCGGCGAGCCGGAATCGGTACAGCGCTCGGCGCACACTGTCAGATTCCCGCAGAGCACCCTGACAGCGGTACCTCACCGGCGGAGACCTCCACCAACAGCGGCGTTTCGAACCCACTGCCCCACCGGGGGTCGAGCAGAAACGCCGCAAATAGAGGCTCAGGTCAACGGGATCAGCGTCGCCAGCGTCAGACGCCGCTGTTGGGTATTGGTTTGTGTCGATCCGGGCACACACCAAACTCCAACACCGAGGTCAGCCGATCTGGCGGCGCTCTGCCAGCTCGACGAGCTCAGGCTGGAGGTCACGGGGGCAACGCCTCGAGTCGGGCCGGGCGGTCCTGGCGTGCAGGGTCATCCCGGGGCGGACCGCGACGAGCGCTGGGTCGCGACTGCGGCTGTAGGGCGCGCCGCGCGACAGCGTGCTCCGGCGGCTGGCGCACGAACCGTTCGGCTGGCGCACCACGACGCTGCTGGTCACGATCCGCCGCTACCGGTGCGGCGACCGGCCTCAGCTCAGAGCCACTGGTAGCGGCTTGGCCGCGATCGGGTCGGCTGGCCCCAAGCCGACGGTCGGGGGCAGCGCAGATGACGTGATCTGCGCTGTCCTGGTCGTTGCGAAGAGCGCCGAGATGTGGCACTTGCGCTCATTGGCCGCCGACTCGTTCCGACCGGTGCCTTGATGAACACTTCACGAGCTGGTTAAGTGAACGGGTGACCGCCACCGATCAGCTCAGCCTCGTGTTCTCGGCGCTCGCCGACCCCACCCGGCGGGCGATCCTCGCCGAGCTCACGGTCGGCGACGCCACCGTGACGCAGCTCACGGCGCCGCTGCCGATCTCGATGCCGGCGGTGTCACGGCATCTGAAGGTGCTCGAGGGTGCCGCCCTGATCTCCCGCTCGCGCGAGGGGAAATGGCAGCGGAGCCATCTGGAGGCGGCGGCGCTCTGGGAGGCGGCCGTCTGGATCGAGCGCTTCCGGGGGTTCTGGGACTCGTCCTTCGACCGCCTCGACGCCCACCTCGCCACGCTTCAACAGGAGCAGGAGAACCGATGACCAACGAAACACCCGACCTCTCCATCTCGCGCGTATTCGACGCGCCCCGGGCCCTCGTCTACCGGGCCTTCACCGACCCGGAGCAGGTGGCGGCCTGGTGGGGGCCGACCGGCAGCGTGCGGCCGCTCGACGAGATGGAGTTCGATGTCCGACCCGGCGGCTACCAGCGGTTCGTGGAGGTGTTCCCCGACGACCCGTCCATCCGGGCGGAGGTGCACATCGACCTCGCCGACGTCGCCGAGGGCAGGGTGCTCGACGGCGTGATGCGCGTGCGCGACCGCCTTCCGGGGGGCTTCGGGGCGTTCGAGACACGGTTCCGGTTCGAGTTCTACGACGAACCCGACGGGCGCACCCGCCTCGAGGTGCGCCAGTGGCTGCCGGCGCACGTCAGCGGAGCAACCGAGGAGGGCTGGCGCCAGAGCTTCGCCGAACTCGACGCCCACCTGGCGACGATGGCGGTGTCGTGAGCATGGGCAACCTCGTCTACCTCACCAACGGCTCCCTCGACCTCTTGATCGAGGACGAGCACGGCAGCCTCGACTGGAGAGCGCCGTCCGACGAGCTATTCGTGTACCCCACGAACCTCATCCGCCCGCTCGGGCCGCACCTCTACGGCTGGCAACTCTATGAAGCCATGGCCCCGTGGGAGACGTCGCCCGAGCTTGCCGCCCAGTCCGACTTGACCGCCGAGTCCGCCTGCATCTGGGCAGCCGCATCAAGGGGGACCTCTCGGTGAGACCACTTCGATACTCGATCAACGTGACGCTTGACGGCTGCTGCCATCACGAGGCAGGGCTCCCCCCGGACGAGGAGTCGATGCACTACTGGACCGCTGAGATGGAACGAGCCGATGCCCTGCTATTCGGCCGGGTGACCTACGAGATGATGCAGTCGGCGTGGCGGCGTCCGGCCACGGGAACGTGGCCTGACTGGATGGGTGAGTGGCAGATCCCGTTCGCCGAGGCCATCGACCGGGCCAAGAAGTACGTCGTGTCGAGCACGCTGAGCGGGGTCGACTGGAATGCCGACCTGGTACGGGGCGACTTAGGGCAAGCGGTTGAGCGGCTCAAGCAGGAGCCGGGCGTGAGCCTGTGGGTGGGTGGCGTGACGCTGCCCTTGGCGTTGGCGGATCTGGGACTGATCGACGAGTACGAGTTCCTTGTGCAGCCGGTCCTTGCCGGACAAGGGCCGACGTTGCTCGCCGGTCTGCATGAGCGCATCCAGCTTGAGCTCGTGGATCGCCATGAGTTCCGGTCGGGGGCGGTCGCCCTGCGATACCGGCCCACGCGAGCTACGGCTTGACGGAACTCGTCGTGGCATGTCGGCCGTCGCCGCAGTTACCACCGGATTTGAGTCAGACCCGAATTACAGACAGAACCGTTTGAGCGACAGTCCCTTTCGGAGTCGGGTACTGGTGTGATTGACGGCGACGACAGCATCGGCAGCGCAACGATGAACTTATTCGGCCTCGTGCAGTCGGGGCGATGGGACGAGGTGACGGCCGTGGCCTGCGCGGTGCTCGACACCAGCGCAAAACAGACTTGATCTGAAGCGAAACTCCGATGCTGACTTGTGTGCTGTGCTGGCACACTTGCCGCGTGCCTGCGCTTGTCGGGCCCCAAGTTCCGTTCCGGTGGGATCTGATTACACCGGATCATTTGGGTACCCTGCTCGATGGCGTGGACCGGCCAGACCTGTGGTTCGCCGGCGACCTGCTTGAGTGTGCGGGAAAGGTGCTCGCTCGAAGCGGCGATGGCGACTTGTTCTTCGTGGGCAGGTCGCTGGATTCGATGTTTGACGTGCTCGGCGGGGCACTGGCCGGGACGTCATGGAGTTCCCGGCTGCACCGGCTGCCGGTATCGTTCGCCATTCCCGGCCGACTCGTTCACGGACGTTGGCACCCAGACCGCATCAGCCACGCCCAGCATGAGCAGGCCAAGCGGAATCTGGGCGCGCTCGGGCTCAGCCCACGGGCACTGGCCCGCCGTGACCGGCCAGTCACGTTTGTCGATGTAGTTCACAGCGGTTCGACGTTTACCAAACTGTTCAGCCTGCTGCGCGACTGGGTGGAGATCGAACGCGAACCGTGGAGCGTGATCCGCCGCAAGGTTCGGTTCGTCGGGGTGACCTCGCGGACCAAGACCAGTCCCCACACTCACCGCTGGCAGCAGCACGCCGCATGGACTCGTGAGCTGCCCGCGCGGTCGGTGCTCAACGTGTCCCTGGACCGGTTCGTCTGGTCGTACCTCGGCGACCGCCAGATCAAACTCACCCGGACGTTCCGCCCGCAGGCATGGCTTGCCGACGCGGACGGACCAGGACACGGTGAGCGCACCCGCCAAGCTCTCGCCGAAGCCGTAGCCTTGGTCGAGCACGGACGCACCGCTGGCGTGCGCAAAGCCTTGGCGCTAGCCATGAGTACTGATCCATCGATCGCCCAGGCATGGCTGCGTACCCTGATCGGCCAGCTCAACGCTGGAACCAGCCGTGGCTGATCACACGGCGGCGAGCCGGTCTGAGTCGGTTGCGCAGACATCGGATCGGTCGGTCACGGTGAGCGAACACCGTCGTCCAGAATGGACAGACGTCCGCGACGGCAAGACGTGGAAGGCGCTGCAACTGGATTTACCCGCACCACGACGTTGTGGTTTGCGGGTCGAGGTGACCGGCGGACGCCGGATCCTGATCCGGCAGAACGATTCGACGTTAGTGGCCGCCCGGGTACAGCAATGGATGAGCCACGTCGACTACCTCCGAGGCAACAACTATCAACCAGTGATACCACCGATCCGG
>DASUXL010000040.1:0-15873 GCA_036377915.1 Candidatus Limnocylindrales bacterium | reverse complement strand
GTAAAGTGGGCAGGCGTCATCCCTGCCGCTGTTCTTTGTTGTCACGAACCAGGATCGTGGCAGGGATGTCCTATCTAGACAAAGCCGCTCGCCAAACTCTAGGCGACTATGTCACTCCGATTAACGTGACGCTCACTAAAGCAGGACTCATGATGATGACCCAGTGTCTGGCTCTGGAACTCGCACCGAAGATCCGCGTCAACACAATCGTGCCCGGATTCGTCCTCACCGATGAGACAGAACGCAGGTTCAACCTGGCCGATCCCCAGGTCCGTCAGGCGCGAGTCGAAGCCGTCCCAATGAACCGCCTCGGCACGCCCGACGACATCGCCAACGCTGTGATGATGCTGCTTGCCGACGAGGCCGGCTTCATCACCGGCCAGAAGCTCTTTGTCGATGGCGGACAGAACATGTGGTGAAGCAGCGGACTTGTCCAGCGCCACCACGTGCACACCGCTTAGGGGTCGAACGCGTCGGGCAGCGCCTTGCCGAACGCTTCACGCATGCGCTGCTCGACCACGTCCAGCGGCGCGTCCGCGTCGACGACGAAGAACCGGCGGAACTCCGGCAGGGTCCGGTAGGCGCGGTCCAGCGCCGACAGATACGGCAGCGGCTCCGTGTCGTAGCCGCGGGCGTCGATGCGTGCCTTGGCGGTCTCCGGCCGGACCTGGATGAAGAACGTCGCCTGCGGCTCCGGGAACACGCTGTAGAACCGGCGCACCCACCGCTCGCCGCGTTCCTCCCGCGCCCGGACCATGACGAACTGGTCGTAGGAGTAGCGGTCCATCACCGCCATGCGGCCCCGCACCCGCGCCAGCAGCAGCCCGCGGGCGATCGCCAGCCACCGCACGACCGCCTCCAGGACCGAGAACACGTGCCGGCCCACCAGCTCGCGCGCGGTGCGGCTGCCCAACCGCCGCGCCATCCGGTCCATCTTGAGCCGCCCGCCCGGGTTCTCCGAATAGCGCGCCGGGATGCCGTTGGCGTCGAGCCAACGCGTCAAATCCTTCGCGAGGGTCGTCTTGCCCGACCCGTCGATCCCCACCAATGCGATGACTCGCAACCGCCGCCCCACGCCGGTCCACGTTACGCTGGCTGTCGTGATTCCCCCGGCCGGACACCTGCACACGGGCATGCTCCACCACATCGAGCTGTGGGTGCCGGACCTGGATCGGGCGGTCGCCGAATGGGGATGGCTGCTGGAATCCTTGGGCTACAAGCTGTTTCAGGACTGGTCGGCGGGGCGCAGCTGGCGGCTGGGCGAGACCTACCTTGTGGTCGAGCGGTCACCCGCGCTGAGCGCGGACGCGCACGACAGGCTCCGCCCGGGCCTGAACCACCTCGCCTTCCACGTCGCGGACGCGGCGGCGGTCGACACGCTGGCCGCCGAGGCGGCCGGGCACGGATGGCGGCTCATGTTCGCCGACCGGCATCCGCACGCGGGTGGCCCGCAGCACTACGCGGCCTACCTGGAGAACAGCGACGGGTTCGAGGTCGAGCTGGTCGCCGCCCAAGCGGGCTAGACGCGCAGCGGGCCGCTGGCCACCGCACGCCGCATCCGGTCCGGTTCGCCCGGCGGCACCCACTCGCACCACCACGTCGCCCCGGCCTCGGCGATCGCCGCGATGTGTGCCCGCTCCTCCTCCCGGTCGGGGCGGCGGCGCCGGCCGCCGATGACGACGTCGAAGCCGTCGAGGCCGCGATCGCCGCGCAGCTCAGCCAGCTCTTCCCGGATGCGCCGCACATCTTGCGGCTCGAGCGCGTCGTCGGCGTCCACGAACGGGTTGTCCGGCGCGAAGCGGTACGGCATGAAGCCGCGCTGCCCGCTGGCCCGGCGCAGCGGAGCCCGCCGCGGCCATCCGCCGCCCACCCAGATCGGCACGCCGCCGTCCTGGACCGGGGCGGGCAGGAAGCGTACCTCGTCAACCCGAAAGTGCTTGCCGGTAAAGCTGAATCGTTGCCCGGAGAAGAGCCCGCCGAGGATCTCCAGCGTCTCGTCGAGCCGTTCGGCCCGCAGCCGCGGGTCGCCCTCCTCGTTGAAGCGGCTGAAGCCGTCGTCGGCGGGATCGCCCGCGCCCAACCCGAGCGTGACCCTGCCGCCCGAAAGATGGTCCAGGGTCAGCACCTCGCGCGCGAGTTTCCACGGCCGCCGCCGCGACGCCGCTGTCACCGCGGTCCCCAGCCGGATGCGGCTGGTCGCCATCGCCATCGCGGCGAGCGCCACCCACACGTCGGCGGTCGGGCAGTCCGGCTCCTTGCTGTAGACGATGTAATCCTCAAGGAACACGCCGTCCCACCCGGACGATTCGGCGAGCGCCGCCAGTTCGGCCAGGAAACGCGGGTCAGCGCAAGCGCCACCGCACGGCAGGTCCAATCCGAAGTGAAGCATTTTCAGGGGGTACCCCGATAGCCTGCAAAACATGACCGGAGACCTGAGCGCGATCCTGGCGGAGATTGCCGGCCGGCCGGGATGCCGCGTGCTGCCGCCGGCCGGGCAGCCGCCAAGCATCCCGGATTGGGATGTGCCGCAAGACATCGCGGAGTTCTACCGGCTCTGCGGAGGACTGCTGCTGTTCGATCAGGCGCCGTACGCGTGGCGGGTCAGCGGACCTAGCGGGCTCGTCCCGGCCAGCCCTCGCCTGCTGACCCCGGACCTGGCGGCGCGGGTCGCCGTCGAGTATCCCGACGACCTGACCAACGGCTGCTACGTCATCGCCGACGGTGGCAACGGCATGTCCACGGAACCTCACGTCGTGGTGGACCTGCATCCGGCGCGGGCCGGCCGGTGTTACGCCGCCTTCTGGGACACCTATGGGCTGGTCGACCAGATGCCGGTGGTCGCCCGCGATGTCGCCGGGCTGCTGCGGTGGCTGCTGGCGTCCGATCCGCAGACGGGTGACGCACCCGATACGGCCTACGGCGACGCCTACGACTGACCGCCGTCGTCCGCGATCCAGCCGGCGGTGAGGAGCAGGCCGCTGGGGCGGTGTACGGCGAGGAAGCCGAAGGGCGGCCGGACATCTACCTTGAGCACGGGCTTGGTCTGCGGTGGGATACCGCCCACGACCGCGCCCATGGCGGTGACGCTGGCGGACTCGAAGCCGGTGGCGCTGAAGGTGGCGACGGTCTCCTGGCGGGCGGCGGAGATGGCCAGCGGGAAGGGGCTGATGCCGGGGAAGTGGCCGCGGCTGCGGTCGGTTGCCGCCGACAGTCCAAACAGGACGGCGTTCTCGAGTAGGTCGTGCCCGGACTGGACGGTGAACTTGACGGTCGCCAGGTGGACCTCGGGGGTGGGGTCGAAGGCGGGGGCGCTGGTGGCGCTGACGCCCGGTCCGGAGCCGCCGGACTCCAGCAGCGCGGACCCGAGCGTCTGCGGATACTCGCCCGACAACGACCGGATGCCGGCCGCCAGATTGCCGCCCGCCAGATTGCCGGCCACGAGGTAGACGTCGACCTCGCGGGTGCCTTCGATCCGGACGCGGGTCAGTGGACCCGATGGGGTGTCGATGACAGCAACGGAGTCGAGATCGGTGCTGTAGCGGTAAAGAGTGTCCCGGAAAACGTCGAACGGCTGGCGCCAGTAAGTCTGCACGTTCAGCGCGCACGCCAGCAACAGCAGCGTCTCGTCGTCGATGGTCACGGGCATCCGCTCGATTTTGCCCCGGGTCCGGGTGCGGGCCCACTCGTCCAGCTCGGCCTGGCCGCTCAGGACGCGAGCGTCCGCCCATTCGGGCGTGAGCGGGAGTCCGGCACGCACCCAGACCCCAAGCGCCGCACGCACTTCCGGGATGTGGTCGAGCGCGGCGAGCAGGTCGAGCGCGATCCGGCGGTGGTCGCCCGCGAGCCCGACCGCCTCGGCCAGCTCGGCGTGCGCGGTGCCGGACGGGTCGGACGGGTCGGCGGCTCCGGCAAGCAGGGCGAGCAGCGGCCACACCGACGCCGGGGAGTAGGCCGTGGAGCGTTGCGGGTCAAGGGTTTGCGCCCAGCGCACGGCTAGGTTGTTCACTGGGGGGACGGCTTCCTCCGGTACCCCCCGGAAAATCTCCCAAAACTCGGGCTCCGCAATCTTTTCGAAACCCACAGCGGCATAGATTTTGTTGCTTGTCGGGTTGGCCAGGTCGGTGTAGAGCAGCGGGATGTTGCCCTGGTCGAGGATCGCCTGGGAGATGGCGGCGACGAGGGCGCTGGCGTAGCCCCGGCCGCGCCGCCACCGCGGGGTGTAGACGAGGTTGATCCGCGTGGCGCCGTTGGCCGGAACGGTCCACGCCGCCATCGACACGGCCCTCCCGTGGTCCTCCCACACCCACATGCCACCGCGCTCGATGCGTTGCTCTATATTGGACCGTTCCATCGGCTCGTCGTCGCCCACTTCGCGCTGGAACTCTCCTACCCATTCGAACAGCGTGTCCAGCTCGTCGGGGGTGGCGAGGCGGGCGTGGCCGGAGACGCCTTCGGGAGGCGTGACCCGCCGCAGCAGGTGCAGTCCTGAACCGCTGATCCGGGTGATCGGGGCGGTGCCGGCGGCGGCGAGTTCGGCGAGGCGGCGGGAGCCGGGACCGTAGAACCGTTCCACGCCATGGATTCTGGCTTGCGCGGCGACGGCTTCGGCGGCTCCGGGCGGCAGGTCGGTGATGTGCGTCGGCAGCGGCGGTGGGGAGACGACAGCCAGCCCGAGCGTGCTGCCGGAGCCGTCGACGACCCGCCACAGCAGCAGGCCATCCGCGCGGCCGGAGCCGCTGCCGGAGCTAGTGGCGGTGCCACTGCTGGTGCCGGTGTCAGACCCGCTGCCGGTGCCGCTGGCGGTGCCGGAGCGGGCCGCTAGCAGGGTCGCGATCAGGTTGTGCCGCACCGGTTCTCGCTCTAGGAACGGGGTCACGTCACGCAGATACTCGGTGATGTCGCCGTAAGGGATTACACGCACCGGAGAATGGTCCCACGTGCGGGTGGGACGAATCCCACCCGCACGTTCCTACGTGACAAGCCAAGGTCAGCGAGGCTGGTTGCGCTGTTTGTCCCTCAGGCTCGTGCGCGGTATGTCGGCGTCGACGTCGGCGTCGAACTGCAGCTCGTCATCCTGCCGCTGGTCGGACTGCACCTGCGTGCGCTGCGCCGCGCCCTCGGGCGGCGTGCGCCGCTGCGAGCGGTCCTGCTGGTGCTGTTGCCCGTTGCCGTTGCGGCGGTTGTGCTGCTTGCCCATGATCATTCCCCCCATTTTTCCCGCCCCCCACGGGCGGTTCGTCGCTGGCAATACCCGCGATCATCACGGGCAAACATCACTTTTTGGACGAGCGGTTGGACGACCGGTTGGACGACGGCGACGAGCGGTTGAGCCACTCGGAGACGATGCCGTCGACCTGGGCGGCGTGCGGGGTCTGCGGGGCGGCGTCAACGCCCGGCTCGTCGGCGAGCGCGTGCCCCATGCCCGGCACGGTGGTCAGGGAGTACCGCCCCGGCTCGCCGAGGCTCGAAAGCGCCTGCCACAACCGCTCCGCCGGCACGGTGAAGCCTTCGTCGTCCCCGTCGCCGACCACGAGCAGGATCGGCACGTCCCGCTTGGCGAGGTCCTCGGCGCGGGCGACGAAGTCCAGCCGGTGGGCGAGCGCGCGGGACTCGTCCGACCACGGGTAGGCCATGCCGTAGGCGCGTTCACTGGCCTGTACCAGTCCGGTCAGCTGTACCACCGGGCTCACCAGGGCGACCGAGGTGACCGGGATGTCGTCGGCCTCGGCGAGCAGGCTTTGCACCACCATCGCGCTCAGCGAGGCGCCCACGAGCCCGATCGGGCCGACCTGCCTGCCGCCGATGGGCAGCTGCCGGTTCAGCTCGTCGAGCGCGCGTGGGAACTCGGCGACCGCCCGTTCCACGATCGGCCCGAAGTAGCCGAGCACCGGATCGCCCGCTTCGGGGGGCAGTGGCAGCCCAAGGTAGACCCGCCAGGCGTCGACCTCGTGCAGCGGCAGCGCCGAGGACATCGCGACCTCGGTGCGCGGCGCGTCGAGCATGTGCCACACGACCACGAGCGGGGCGTCGTCCCGCCCGGAAGCGGGCGGCAACGCTACAAACGGGGCGTTTCCCGCCACACCAGAAATACCATTCATGATTCAAGGACACACCGGACCGCGCCCCTGGTCGAACAACAATCACGATCCACTGGCCAACCGATGGTTGTCAGGGCAGGGTAGAGCCATGGATTTAGACCTGGCGCAGGTCAAGGCGTTCGTCTTCGCCGCCGAGGACCTTCACTTCGGCCGCGCCGCAACCCGTCTTTTCCTTACGCCGCAGGCGGTTTCCAAGCGGATCCGGCGGCTGGAGGCCGCGCTGGGCGAGGAGCTTTTCAGCCGCGACCATCAGGCGGTGACGCTCACGCCCGCGGGGGAACGCTTCCTGCCGCACGCCCGGCAGCTGCTCGCGCTCGCCGAGGCCGCCGCCCAGGCGACCCGATCGCCCGCGATGCCGCTGCGGGTGGACGTGTGGGGGCCGGTGCACGTGCCGCTTCGCGCCATCCGCCAGCTGGCCGGCGAGTCCGACCTCATGTTCGAGCTGAGCATGCGGCGCAGCCTGGGCAGCGCGCTGGAGGCGGTCGAGCGCGGCGAACTGGATGTCGCGTTTGGACGGACGCACGATCTTGGCCGGGCCTGGCCCGCGGGCGTCGCGCGCCAGCTGCTGTTCCTGGAGCCGGTCGCGGCCGCGGTCGTGGCCGGCCACCCGCTGGCCGCCGAGCCCGTGCTGACCGCGTCGCTGCTGCGCCAGACCGGGCTTTGGTGGCCGTTCACGGACGCACCGAGCGAGCTTGTCGGGCTGCTTAAAGGCTTTGCAAACCATCTGGGGGTACCGGGAAAGGGGTCCCCGGCCAACCTGGGAGTGGAGCACACGCTCGACTCGCTGCGGGCGCACCCCCAGCGGGTAACCCCGGTGGGCGCGCAGTGGGTCCTGCCCGGCGCCGCCGACATTGTGGTGATCCCGTTCGAGCCGACGCCCTACCTGCCGTGGTCGGCGGTGTGGCGCGAGGACAACCCGCACCCGATGCTGCCGACCCTGCTCGAACTGCTGGCCAAGACGAGCGTCGCGGGCGACTGGCTGCGCTTCGAACCGTCGAAGGACTGGCTGCCCGAGCCGGATCTCGCCGACTACAGGCAGACCCAGCAGTAGAGCCGCTCACCGGTCGCGCTCGCCAAGCGGGCCAGGGCGGACAGGTCGTTCAGGCCGCGGGCGAGGTCGGCAGGGTCGGCCTGCCCTCTGAACTCTTCGGTGGCTGCCCAGCGGGTGGCGAGGTCGGGGATGCGGGCCTCGTCGAGGCGGGCGAGCGCGCGCTGGGCGACCTCGCCCACGTCGAGCACCCACGGGCCCTCGTGCCACTCGAGGTCGGCGGGCCAGACCGCGTCCGCCGGGACCAGATGAGTGGACCACTCAAGGTCCAGGATCATGGCGATCACCTGGCCGAGACTGACCGTGGGATCGATGCCCTTGGCCTCCACCGCGTCGATCTGTCTGTTCTGGACGGTCAGCGGGGAGTGGCCGCCGGTCTCGGCCATGAGCTTGACCACGGCGTCCGTGTCGCGAGCGTGGAAGTAGTCGTAGAGCACACCCATAACGGCTAGGGTATCTGCGTGCTTAAAGGGTTCAAAGACTTCATAATGCGCGGCAATGTGGTCGATCTGGCGGTCGGTGTCACGATCGGCGCCGCCTTCACCGCGCTCGTCACGTCGTTCAGCGACTCGTTCCTCAAGCCGCTCATCAGCGCGATCGGCACGTCCGACGTGCCGGGAACGGTCGACCTGGGCAACAAAAACCTCATCACGTATGGCGCGTTTTTCAGCGCCGTCATCGGGTTCTTGATGACCGCATTGGTGGTGTACTTCCTCGTGGTGCTGCCCATGAACAAGCTTGCCGAGCGGCGGCGCAAGGGCGAGGAGCCGCCGCCCGCGGCGCCCAGCGAGGAGATCAAGCTCCTGACGGAGATCCGCGATGCGCTGCTGGCCGGGCGCGGGGTGGCTCCGGCGCAGGCTCCGGCGCAGCGCGACGCGCCCGATCCGGCTGAGAAGAACCAGACCGCCCGATAATGTGGGGTGGTGACTGACTCCGATATCAGCGAGTTCTTTGCCAGATACGGCGAGGCGCTGGGACGCAACGACCTCCATGCGATAGCGGCCTGTTACGCCACTCCCTCGCTCGTAGTCAGCGACACGGTGACCATCGATGTGCCCGACCGCAAGGCGGTGGAGGCGGCCTTCTCCGGAGCGGCCGAGACCTACACGGCCCGCGGTCTGGTCGGCGCGCATGCGGTCGTCGATCAGGTGGATCGTCTCACCGAACGGTTGGCTTTGGTTGCCGTAACGTGGGAGTACAAGGATACCCAGGGCGGAATCCAACCCGGAGAAAGCTACCGCTACCTGGTCAGACTCGGCGACAAACCCGGCATCTGCGTGGTGATGCCAGTTCAGTAGGGGGTTAACACGATCCGGGTTGATCAGGGACGATATCGCCATGCGTGTACGTCCCCTCATCGTGTTGGTGTGCTTGGCTTTGGCGGCCTGCTCCGATCCGGGCAAACCAACCATCCAGCAGCCGGTCGCGGAGCCGTCGTCGGCGGCGGCGCCCGCCCCACCGCTGGCGACCGTGGCACTGACCCCGGCTAAGACATCGACCGACGTGCCGGTCAGCGCCGAGATCGGGCTCACCGTCACCAACGGCACGGTCAAGTCCGTGGTGCTCACGGATGGTGCGGGAGCCACGCTTGAGGGAGAGCTCCGATCGGATGGCTCCTCGTGGGTACCCACAAATGCTCTTAAATTCGACAGCGCATACACGGCGACGGTGACGGCCGAGGGCAGCGACGGCAAGGCTGTCACGGAGACCACGGAGTTCCGCACCATGACCAAGCCGGGCAAGCGCCTCGGCACGGGACTTTATGTGTCGTCGGGCCGGTCGTATGGCGTGGCCATGCCGGTCGTCGTCGAGTTCACCAGCAACGTGCCGCAGGCCGCGCGCGCCACCATCCAGAAGCGGCTGTTCATCAAGACCGACCCGCCGCAGGAGGGCGCCTGGAGCTGGATCAGCTCCAAGCAGATCATGTACCGCGGCAAGGAGTTCTGGAAGACAGGCACCAAGATCGAGGTGCGGGCGGCGCTGGAGGGCCTGCCGATCGGGGACGGGCGCTACGGCGACGCCGACCGCAAGGCCACCATGAGCATCGCCAAGGACCGCATCGAACTGATCACCGATGACGACACGCACCAGATGACGGTGAAGAAGAACGGTGAGGTCATCAAGACCATCCCGGTCAGCCTGGGCAAGGATTCGACGCCTACGTCGTCCGGCACGATGGTCATCATGGCCAAGCACGAGCACACGGTCTTCGATACGACGACCGATCCGGACGCGACCGACAGGTACAGGGTCGAGGTCGACCACGCGCAGCGGCTGACGTGGGGCGGGGAGTTCATCCACTCGGCGCCGTGGTCGGTGAAGGACCAGGGGGTGCGCAACGTGTCGCACGGCTGCACCAACGTGTCCCCGGCCAATGCCAAATGGCTGTTCGACATCACGCGCATCGGCGACCCGTACACGGTGAAGGGGACGTCGCGGAAACTGGCTCCGGGTAATGGTTTCACGGCCTGGGCGGTGAGCTGGGACGACTTCATCAAGGGGAGTGCCCTGCCGGTGGGCGCGTCTTGACCGGTTGAAGGTGTGCGCCTAGCCTGACAAAACGAATAGGTAGGTTTCCTAACCGTTTTGTCAGGGAGAGATTGGCATGCGTGCTCTTCTTCGATTCCTGCTAGTGCCTGTGCTTGTCCTCTCCGTCGCCGCGGCCGCCCCATCATCGGCCGCGGCTTCTGATCGGGACCGATCGTCTGCGCGGCAGGTCGGATACTTCACCCAGTGGGGTATCTACGGCAGGCAGTTCTACGTCAAGAACCTCGATACCAGTGGCGCGGCCGCCAAGCTGAGCCACATCAACTACGCCTTCGCCAATGTGAGCGAGGAAGGGCGCTGCTTCGAGGCGAACGCGGCCGGCGTCGGTGACGCCTGGGCCGACTACCAGTGGCCGGTCCCCGCCGAGCTTTCGGTCGACGGGGTAGGGGATACGTGGGGCGAACCGCTCAACGGCAACTTCGGGCAACTACTCAAATTGAAGCAGAAGTACCCGAACCTGAAGGTGATGCTGTCGATTGGCGGATGGACGTGGTCCACGTACTTCTCCAACGCGGCGACCCCGGAGAACAGGGCGGCGTTCGTAGCGTCCTGTTTGGACATCTTCATCAAGGGCAACCTGCCGGTGCTCGACGGGGGAAGCGGCGGGCCGGGCTCGGCGTTCGGCGTCTTCGACGGGATCGACCTGGACTGGGAGTGGCCCGGTTCGGCAGGCGAGCCCGGAAACGTCATCCGGCCCGAGGACAAGCAGAACTTCACCGGCCTGGTCGCCGAGTTCCGGCGGCAGCTGGACGCCCTCGGCAAGGCCAATGGCAAGCGCTACGAGGTCAGTGCCTTCCTGCCGGCCAACCCGGCGGCGATGGACGCCGGCTTCGAGACCGCGAAGATCTTCCGCACCTTGGATTTTGCGACGGTTCAGGGGTACGACTTCCACGGCACGTGGGAATCCGTCACCAACCAGCAGTCGGCACTTCGGTCGCCTGATTTCAGTCTGAGCCAGGTAATTTCAGACTGGATGGCGCGCGGTGCGCCGGCCCGCAAACTCGTCATCGGCATCCCGTATTTCGGGCGAGGCTGGACCGGCGTGGTCGGGGGCGGTGACGGGTACAACCTGCCCGCGGCCGGCCCGGCGCCGGCAACGTGGGAAGCAGGGTACGAGGACTTCAAGGTGCTGCGGACCAAGCTGGATTCGTTCACCGTGCACCGGTCCATCCGCGACGGGCAGGCCTGGCTCTTCGACGGCACCACGTTCTGGACCTATGACGACCAGGCGGTCGTCTTCCAGAAGGCGTTGTGGGCGCGGTCTCGCGGGCTCGGCGGGGCGATGATCTGGTCCCTTGACGGGGATACGGACGACGCGTTGCTGAGCCGGACCATGGCGTTCGCGCTGGGGCGGTAGGTAGCGGTAAGTAGTAGTCAGCGGAAGCAGCTAACGGCTCGCTCGAAATCGTGAGCGAGCCGTTGGCACATCGCTATCATGTCTTGGGTCTTCAGGTGGATTTCGGCGGGCGATGGGGTCCAGGTCGTTCGCGAAACGCAGGTGATTTGGCAGGTTTCGTCAGCGGGCCGGAACTCAAGCGTCCGTTGGATTCCCTGGGCGTAGAAGTCAGGTCCGGCAGCTGCTCCATGACCGTCGACAGGTCGTACGACACGTCCACGGGCCAGTTGTTTGAACCGAAGCCCGCGACGTGGAAACGGCAGTCGGTCTTCGTTCACCAAACCGTCAATCGGCCGTGCCGGGAGCTCCAACCACATCTCGAACATGCTTCGATCCTCGACTATCGTGACAAGATGATCGACTCTGGGCTGACCGTAACCTTCAGTCGTGACCAGGCTCTGGTGCTGTCGGATTGGCTCGACGGCCAGATGGGCACGGCGCGATTCGACGGTTTGGTGAACGAAGACCCCGCGGTCTGGTCACCGATCTACCGGCTGGCCGGGAGCCTTGAGACGAGGCTGCCGGAAATCTTCGCGCCGGACTATGGGGAGCGCTTGGATGCCGCGCGGCGCCGACTGCAGATCGAGCTTGGCAGTGGTGTGCGTCCAGTTCGGCCGGTGCGGCAGCGGTCTGTCGCTGAGCGAGAGGTGCTGGGCTGGGTCCACGAGGACGCCGCCCAGCCGGTCATGCGGCACCTCAGCGACTTCGTGGGCCACCGCTTCGACTCGCTCGACGAGACGGCGATGGTCGGTGCGCTCGACGGGACGGAAGCGACGACCGATGACCGGTGGTTCGAGTATCCGCTTGAGGGGCGGGTGGCGGTGACCGTGCGGATGGCTCGCAAGGCCGGCAACGAGATGGTCGCCGTCGTCGTGCGCGGCACGATCGACGAAGTCCTCGAAGCCCGGATCGAAACCTTGTTGGCTCTGCTGGCAAGCGATCACGGTTAAGCCGCACGCGCCGTCCGAAACGGTCCAGCCGGTTAGATGATCGTCGGTTTCACGGACCGTCATGTCTAGTGTGCATATGTGTTATGTCCCCTAGTCTTGCCGTCGATGCTAGTGGAGAAAGCGGAGCGCGCGGTCGCTGAACTCATCAGCCAGATCTCCCGCGCCGAGATCAAGTTGCCGGAACTACAACGGGACTTCGTGTGGAAACCCACGCAGGTCTCCCAGTTCATCGATTCGCTCTTTCGCGGGTACCCCTCGGGATCCTTGCTTTTCTGGGAAACCGACGAGCATCCCGGCGAGCGACCGATGGCGGTTGGCCAGTTGCCCGCGCCCTCGTGGAAAGCGGCGCTGTACCTGATCGACGGCCAACAGCGCCTCACCTCGCTCTATCGGGTCTTCCACGACCACCCCGAGGCGCAGATCGTCTACAACGTGGACCTCGACCAGTTCAAGAACCAGACGAACAGCAGCCGCAACGATCCAAAGTGGATTAAAGTGGCCGAGATCCTTGATCCCAACGTGGGCTTGCTGAAACTGTTGCGCCGCTTGGTGGACGCCGGCTGTACGACGAGCGAGGAAGAGATCGGTGAGCGGCTCACCCGGCTGAAGAACCTGCGCGACCACCGGTTCCACATCGAGATCCTGCGCGGCTTCAAGCAGACCGAGATGGCCAAGATCTTCGTGCGGGTCAACAGCGGCGGGCGGCACCTTGACAATCAGGACTTGGCCTTGGCGATGCTGTCGGCCGACTGGCCCGGTGTGGTGAGCAAGCTCCAGGACGAGACGAACTACTGGCGCAGGCAGAGCTACGGCGACATCGACGTCAACTTCCTGGCGCGAGCGCTGGCCGCCGCCGCGACCGGCCAGGGCATCGCGGCCTTCAAGCCAGGCAACGTCCCGGAGGACAAGCTTGACAAGGCTTGGGCGACAGTGCAGCGCGGCCTCCGGCATGTCGTGCGGCTGCTCAAGGCAAAACTCAAGGTCAGCCGGTCGGACGTGCTGCCCTCGCTGATCCCGATGATTCCGTTGACGATTCTGCTCGGCGAGCGGCCCGACGGTCCGATGGACAAGAAGACCGCCGACGCCATGATCTATTGGTTCCTGGCCGCGACGATCGGGGACCGATACAGCGGTGCGACCGAGACGAAACTCGGCCAGGACGTGCGAGCGGTACGCAAGCCGAAAGCCCTTGAGGCGCTGGTGAAAAACCTCGGGGAACCACCGGCGGTCAGCCCGGCCTCGCTCGCCGGACGGACGAAGGAGAGTCCGTATTTCTTCCTCAGCTTGCTGGTGACCTACCTCAACGGCGCGCAGGACTGGTGGTACGGAACCGATCTCATGACCGGTCTCGCCGGTGATCAGCGTTTGGAGCATCACCACATCCATCCGGTCGCCACGCTCGACGAGAAGTACGAGAAGGCAGACATCAACGATCTGGCCAACCTCATCTTCATCTCCGGAAAGGCCAACCGCAAGATCAGCTACCGGTCGCCTCGGCTCTACTTCGCTGAGGTGGGCGACGAGGAGCTGAGGGCGCACTACATCCCGCTTGACGAGTCCCTGCGTGACATCGACGCCTACATGCAGTTCCTTACCGAACGGCGACGCCTTCTGGCTGATGCGATGAACTCGCTGCTGGACAAGTTCCGCCCGGACTGGCTGAGCCGGCAGCCGGAGGCGGCGGTGGCAAAGGCCGACGTCCGCGCCATGCGGCTGGTCCTGTACGCGAGCGCCTGGGATCCCGGCCGTGTCGTCTTCACCGCAAACCTCAACGGCACCAAGTGGTCCGGGTCCGCCAGCATGGAGGAACTGGAGTCCGCAGTCACCGCGGCCGGCGTCGCCGGTATCCCGGGCGACGTGTCGATCGCCGGTGAGTCGGTACCCGTAGAGGTAGTGGAAGACTCTGTGGAACTGCCGGTCGGACCGTTCATCCTCACCGGGACCGCGGAGGAATGGGAGCAGGTCTTCGAACGCGAGCGAGGGGCGGCTCGATCGCTTGCCGCTCTGGCCCCGCCCGCAGACGTCCCGTGGAACGGCGCGTCGCGAGTCCACCTGCCGGTTACGAGCACGGATTGAGTGAGGCACGATGTCGCAGGCTTGGTTCGTCCGTGCTGGCAGGGACGACGACTTCGAAGCACTGGACCTCTCCGGCGGGGTGGTGGCCATCGGCTGGCAGCAGGTCGGCGACCTGACGGCCTGTGCCACGAAGAACGACATCGCCGCTCGGGTGGCCGCCGCCTATCCAGGTGTGTCCACGCCGACCGTCAACTCGTACGTCATCCAGCTGCACGTGTTCCGGCACATCATGCAGCCCGACGACGTCGTGGTCCTTCTGCGGGCGAAGGCACCCGACATCGGTGTCGGCCGGATCACCGGCGACTATCGTTACGCCCCAGGCGATCGGGCCCGGCACCGGCGTCCGGTGGAGTGGCTGCACGGGTCGGTGCGCCGCAGCGAAGTGCCCAGCCTGACCGACCCGCCCGCGCTCAGCGTCGTTTTCCGCGTGGGTACCGGGTCCGCGCTCGACGAACTACAGAAACTGGTCGGCCGCTCCCTGACGCAGTCCACAGACGACACTTCGGTCGTGGCAACCTCCGCCGCCTATGACAACCTCAGCCGCAACCTCAACTACGCTCGGAACCTCACCGCGGCCGGTTCACACCTTGAGCAGTTGAAGGTCAGCCTTTTCGAGGTCACCGACGTGTACCGGGCAGCCTGGGTCCAGGCCGTCGCCGCGCTCGACCACTGGGTGCACCAGGAGATCTGCGAGCGTATGGTCAAGCTGAGCCTCGACCCGAAAGCCAAACGGCCGCAGGGCTATTCGCGCTTCGAGCTCTCCCTCGAGCTGGTCGAGAAGGTTCAAGCCGGCGGGATGACGCTGCAGGAGGCGCTGACCAAGGGGGTCAAGGAGAGTCTGGCGTTCAAGACATACCAGAACCCGGAGAAGATCCGTGAAGGATTCGCTCACGTGGCCGGTTCCAAGGACCTGTGGGGCCAGGTGGCCAAGGTCTTGCACGAGCGGGGGCAAAGTCCCAAACTCTTGTCCGGCGGCGAAATCCAGTCTCGGCTCAAGGACATAGTGCAGCGGCGCAACAAGATCGCGCATGAGTACGACGAGGATCCGCTGAAACCACCGGAGAAGCGGAGCATAGACGCGCAGAGCACGATGGAGGTCATCAACTGGCTGGACGAGCTTGCGGTGGCACTCCTGGCCGTCCTCGACCAGGAGTGATCCGTCATCGCTGCCATCCTCCGATCGCCGCTGAACGTTCCCGGAACCCTGCGACGCCCTCGACGATGTTGTACTTCATGTCGGCGAGCGTCCTTCCCTTGGACGAGACGGTCGGCCCGAGCGCGACGGCGATCGCTTTCAGCTCTGTCAGCTTGAAGCTGCGACCATCGAGATAGGATGTGACTCCGGCTGAGGTGCCGATGGCTTCTATTTCCTTTGCCACCGCCTCGACGTCGATGCCTACAGATGCGGCTGCTTTGCGTAGCTTCGTTGCCTTGATGATGATCTCTTCGGTATGGAATTCGAAGTATCCGCGACCAGCCGCGAGATCTTGCAGCTGGTCCTCCGTAAGCTTGCCGAGTATCTGGCTGAGCTGATCCAGCGCAAGTTTGGCGAGTTGTGCTGAAGTCACAAAGGATTCCCTTCAGTCCAATTGACGAACTCTCTGATCAGCCGATTCATTTCCTCGGCTGCCTGGCTATTGGTCAACATCGCGGGAATGCCGGTCTCTGCCGACACCGGGTACACAGTCCGGCGATCTGAAATGTGCGTCTTGAAAGTCGGTACCTTCAGCACGCCGACCCGGTGGATGGCCAATCCTT
>DASUXL010000039.1:0-2157 GCA_036377915.1 Candidatus Limnocylindrales bacterium | reverse complement strand
ATCCGTACATCCTGATCGTCAACTCCAAGATCTCCAACGTCAAGGAACTGGTTGCTGTCCTGGAAAAGGTCATGCAGACGGGCAAGCCGCTGGCCGTCCTCGCCGAGGACGTCGAGGGCGAGGCATTGGCGGCCTTGGTCGTCAACAAGGTCCGCGGCACCTTCGCGTCGGTGGCCGTCAAGGCGCCCGGCTTCGGCGAGCGGCGCACGGCGATGCTGACCGACCTCGCCACCCTCACCGGCGGGCAGGTCGTCAGCGACACGGTTGGCATCACCCTGGACAGCACCGGGTTGGAGATGTTGGGCCGGGCCCGCAGGGTCGTGGTGACCAAGGATGAGACCACCATCGTCGATGGCGCCGGCGACGCCGAACAGATCGCTGGTCGGGTTGCCCACATCCGCGCCGAGATCGACAACAGCGACTCCGACTACGACCGGGACAAGCTGCAGGAGCGGCTGGCCAAACTTGCCGGTGGGGTCGCGGTCATCAAGGTCGGGGCGGCCACCGAGGTCGAGCTCAAGGAACGCAAGCACCGAATCGAAGACGCCGTGCGCAACGCCAAGGCCGCCATCGAAGAGGGGCTGCTACCCGGCGGCGGAGTGGCGCTGGCCAACGCCGCCGGCACCGCGTTCGACAAGCTCGACCTGACCGGTGACGAAGCCACCGGTGCGAACATCGTGCGGGTCGCCCTCACTGCGCCGCTGCGGCAGATCGCCATCAACGCCGGCCTCGAAGGCGGCGTGGTCGCCGAGAAGGTCAACTCACTGCCCCCGGGCCACGGCCTCGACGCCAGCACCGGCGAGTACGTCGACATGATCCAGGCCGGCATCGTCGAACCGGCCAAGGTCACCCGCAGCGCACTACACAACGCCGCGTCGATCGCCGCCCTGTTCCTGACCACCGAGGTCCTCGTGGCCGACAAACCCTGAGGCCGAGTGGGCAGGCGTGCCCGGCAGTGGTGCGTGTTAGCCCATGGCATGGCGTTGTCTGCATCAACGCCGCGGAGCCGGTCCCGGCTGTTCGACCCTGGGGATCTCGACGGGACCGGTTACCCGGCCGGGTTGGTTCTATGCTGGGGGTGGCGCGGCGAGTCCGTCGCGGCCGTTATCGCCGCTCCGGACCCCGGCGGTCGTCCCGCATTTTTCGCGGGTGCGACGAGGGGGTCATGAAATGGTTGCTGTCGATCTGCCCGGTGCGGTGAGTCCGGCCGGGAAACCGATGTTGGGGCAAGCGCCGCCTCGTTGGATGGTGGGCGCCATGGGCGTCGTCGTGGCGGTGCCTTTTCTGGCGCTGTTGGCGGCGGTTCCGGTTGCCTGGGGATGGGGTCTGTCCTGGTTGGATGTGGCGATCGCTGGCGCGTTCTACCTGGTGTCCGGGTTCGGCGTGTCAGTGGGTCTGCACCGCTATTTCACCCACGGCTCCTTCAAGGCGGTGCGGTGGTTGCGGGTCACGCTGGCCGTGGCCGGGTCGCTGGCGCTGGAGGGCTCGGTCACGCAGTGGGTTGCCGACCACCGCCGGCATCATGCCTTCGCCGACCGCGAGGGCGACCCGCACTCGCCGTGGCGTTACGGGACCACACTGGCCGGTCTCGCCAAGGGCCTGCTGTTCGCCCACTGTGGCTGGCTGCTCGCGCGGCAGCCGTCAAACCAGGCCAGGTTCGCCCCGGACCTGCTGGTCGATCGCGACATTGTGCGAGTCGACCGGCTCTACCTACCGCTGGTCTCGCTGCTCGCCCCGCCGCTGCTGGGTGGGTTGCTGACCTGGTCCTGGCAGGGCGCGTTGAGCGCATTGTTCTGGGCCAGTTTGGTTCGGGTCGCGCTGTTGCACCACGTCACCTGGTCGATCAACTCGATCTGCCATGTGTACGGGCAACGACCCTTCGCGACCCGCAGTGGTGACCGGGCCGCGAACTTCTGGCCATTGGCGGTCATCTCATTCGGCGAGAGCTGGCACAACTCCCATCATGCCGACCCCACCTGCGCCCGTCACGGGGTCCTGCGCGGCCAGCTCGACCCGTCCGCCCGGCTGATCCGGCTGCTGGAGAAGGCCGGCTGGGTCGGCGACGTGCGCTGGCCGGTGCCGCAACGGTGGCAGGCGCGGCGGCTCGCCGACCAACGGCGGTAGTGGCGGTGAGCCGCCGCGACGGGCTGGAAATAC
>DASUXL010000038.1:0-2108 GCA_036377915.1 Candidatus Limnocylindrales bacterium | reverse complement strand
CGGCCGAACATCAATCCATCTGGGAAATCCGGGATGAAATGTCGCAACGTGAGGAGCTGCCGCGCGCCAGGGCGGCACTCATCTTTTGCGTGATCTGGCTCATCGGCGGCTCGCCTGATGCAAGCCACGCATTGAAGGCAGCGGGGGAGAGAATGAGCGGCATGCACTCGTGATCGGCGGCACCAGGCCATTCGCTCCCGTGGTGATGATTGTGAACGTCTCCAAGGGCTCCTTGCTCTCAGGATTCTGCCAGCGATCCTAGCACTACCCTGCCACGTTCATAGCCGGAGGTGATGTTCGAAGCGCTGCTGGCAGTGGGGACAGCGGAGCAGGGTGCGGGTAAGAGCGGCCACGATGCGCCGCCGGATCGCGGGCAGGCTCGGGCTCGGTGGCGGTCCGGGCTCGGACGGGGTGGGAGTGCTTTTTTCCCCCGAGCCGCAGGTGCTGGAGGAAGGCGAAGGCGAGCTGGCAGAGGAGGGCATGGTGGTGCAGGCCGCGCCAGCTCCGGCCCTCGAAGTGGTCCAGGCCCAGCTCCTCCTTCATCTGCTGGTGCATCTGCTCGCAGACCCAGCGCGCCTTGATCAAGGCGGCCAGGGTTTCGAGCGAGGCATCGGGCGGGAGGTTGGACAGGTAGTACTTCCGCTCGCCGGTGGCGCGGTGCTCGCCTATCAACCAGGCCTCGTCACCAGGCAGATGCTGCCCGGCCGTAACTGCTCAACCGGTGGCGAGAACGGTCCTGCCGGATAGGACAGCATGGATGGCGTGGTAGGCGTCGATGCCCCGCCGGGCAGCGGTGCCGACCACCGACTGGACCGCGGCGCATAGGTCCGGCCCCCAAGCCGAACGGAAGCCGCCGGTGACCTTGCGGTACACCACCATTGGCCGCAGATCACGCTCGCTGCCGTTGTTGTCCGGCGGCGCCTCCGGGTGCTCGAGGAAGGTGAACAGGCTGTCGCGCACCGCGAGGTAGCGCCGACGCAGCCGCTGAGCGTGGCGATGACTTGGCTGCAGCGCCAAAACCCGGTCCAGCTCCCGTTCCAGGCGGAGGCGGTATTCCCGTCGGGTGCTGGCCTTGAGCGCATGGCGGCGACGGGCGAGCACGACGGCCCGGAGCAGGAGCGCCTTCAGCCGCGGGGCAAAGACGGTGTCACCCGCCTCGACCGCATAGCCCAGGTCGCGCAACTGGTGCGCCAGACAGACCTGCCAAAGGTCGGCATGGCCGCGCTGGGCGCTGTAGAGGTCGGACACCCAGATCGCCGGCCGGTGCCCGCCCAGCACCTCCCGCACCACCGCCCGGCCGCGGCTCGGCCGGATGACATGGATCACGACCTCATCGTTCCGGAACACCCAGTTCCAGCAGGCCCGGCCGTCGACCCGCACCGTGGTCTCGTCGGAACAGACCACCCGGGCACGCCGCAGGCGGGCGAGGATGGCGGCGGCCTCGTCCTCGAACCGCGGCTTGACGCGGCGGAACAGGGCATCCAAGGCGCCTTCGCTGATCGGCAGCACGAACAGGTGCAGGAAGAGACGGCTGAGCCGCCGGTAGCTGATGGCGTGGGTGAAGCGCAGGTAGAGCGCCAGTGCCAGGATCGAGACGCCGAACGGGGTGCCTTCCTCCATCCCCTCCGGCACTGGGGCCAAGGTGGTGCCGCCGCAGCAGGGGCAGCAGGCGCCATAGCGCTCGACCCGGGTGACCACGGGGCGCATCGGCGGCAGCTCGACCTTGTCCCCCGGGTCCGGCAAGGCCGGCCCGAGGACAGGCTCCGCGGGCGTGCAGTCGTTGATCGGCCTCGGCCAGCATCGCCCGGCAATGGGCACAGGTCGACGCCTTGGCAATGATGAGCTGATCGGGTTCCTCGGCCAGGGCTCGGCCACCGCCCGCCCGGCCCAGGCTGCCCTGGCGTGGTCCGGGGCGCTTGGCCTTCTCCGGCCGGTTCGCCTTGTGTCCCCTGGAGGGCGGCAGGCTGGAGTTGCCCGGTGTCTTCGGCGGCTGGTTCAACCGCGCTTGCAGTTCCGCTACCCGCGCCGTCAAGCTCTGCACCTGCGCCCACAGCGCCCGGATCAGAGCGTCCTTCTCGACCTCGGTGAGCGTGCGGAGATCAGGCGGC
>DASUXL010000037.1:0-29689 GCA_036377915.1 Candidatus Limnocylindrales bacterium | reverse complement strand
AATCCGGAGATCCTTGCTTCGCCAGAGGATGTTGATGCCTTCATTGATCGGCTGCTGGCCCAGCCGGTCGACAACAATCTGGCTTCCTTGTACCTGGTAGAGCGACTGAACCCCGACGAAAGGTTTCCCGACCACCAGTTCCAGGCGGGGGTGGACAAGGATCGCGAGGTAGGCGTGCTGAGATACCACAGCGCCGACGGTGAGTTCGTCTCGTTCGCGCCGTGGGATGCCGACTCCGAAGAGCTCGTCGTCGCCTACAACTTGATGGGCACGGCGGATGAGTTCCCGCCCGCCTCGGAGATCCCGCTCGATCACGTGCGCCACGCGGTCAAGGAGTTCCTTGCCAGCGGCGGCCAGCGCCCGCAAAGCGTGCAGTGGCAGGAGGACTCGCTGTAGGGAGGCCGCGAATGGGACATCACGTTGAGGTCCGTTACCTGACCAGCCACGGCAAGGATCCGGAGGTGCTTTCCTCGCCGGACGAGGTGGACGCGTTCATCGATCGGCTCCAGGCGCAACGGCTTAACCCGGACGACTGGTTTCCCGACCACCAGTTCCAGGTGGGGTGGACAAGGATCGCGAGGTAGGCGTGCTGAGATACCACAGCGCCGATGGTGAGTTCGTCTCGTTCGCGCCGTGGGATGCCGACTCCGAAGAGCTCGTCGTCGCCTACAACTTGATGGGCACGGCGGATGAGTTCCCGCCGGCGTCGGAGATCCCGCTCGATCACGTGCGCCACGCGGTCAAGGAGTTCCTTGCCAGCGGCGGCCAGCGCCCGCAAAGCGTGCAGTGGCAGGAGGACACCACGCTTTAGCCGGCTTAAGCGCTGCTGACGGGGCCATAGGAAGTTCTCCCCATTGTGACCAAGTAAGGGTCGCGAGACCGTAGTGACCGTGATAGGTCCAGGTCCCCGCCCTGATGGCGACCCAGGCGCGATGCGCGCTCTGGCCGCTTCGCTTCGCTCGCTCGCCGGTCCGCTCGGAGCGATCGACCGAGTCGATCTCCAGAACTGGGAGTCACCGCGCGGGCGAGAGATCAAGGCGCAGATCGAACACGGCTCGAAGGTTGCGGCAGAGGTCGCTGATCAACTGCGGCAACTGGCGACCGAAGTGAGTCGCGCGGCTGATGGCCTTGAGGATGAGCAGCTGGATTGGGCGGTTGCGTACAGCCGGTGGATCAATAGGGACTCCGAGATTCCCAAGGACAAGATATGAGTGACGTTATTGTCATCGATGCCACGCAGCTGAAGGCCGCGGCGCCAAGGGTGCGAGACCTGTTCCTCACCTTGGCGCGCGTAAGCAAAGAGGTGTCGAAATTGGATACGCACGGGCTGCCGGGTCCGCTGGCGTCTCGGGTGGACGGTGCGCTGTCCGCCGCGTCGGGCAAGCTCGCGGCCGCGGCCAGTGCGATCGAGGGGACCGCGGAGGACCTGTTGCGCCGCGCGGGGCTGGCCGAGCTTGCCGACCAGCTCGGCACGCTGGCCTGGGCCGCCGAAGCGCCCGGTGGGACAGCCGCGCTCATCGAGGGGGCCCGTCAGGTTGGTACCTATGGCGTTCCACAAGGAGTCGGCGCCATAGCGAGCAGGTTCGGGCATGCCGCCGGATCGTTGAGCCTTGCGCTCAACGTCGGGGTGCCGACAGTTCACGATCTCGGCAACCCGTACCTCGATGACGATCGCCGCGTGTCGAACATTCTAGGCCGCAGCGTCACCAGCGGCGGCATGCTTTTCGCCGGTGGAGTCATCATCGGCCTAGCCGGTCCGGGCTTGCTTCCCATCGCGGGTGTCGCCGTGGCCGGGATAGCCTTCGGCGTTCTGGACAAGCAACTGGGCATTTCGAACGCCGTTTCGGACGGGGTGGACTGGGCAACCGACCAGACAAGCAAGGCGGCTGACGCCGTCGGGGATGCAGTGGGGGGCGTAGTCGATGACATCTTCTGAGTCCGCATCTTCTGAGTCCGCATCTTCTGAGTCCGCGGAGCAACCCGTCGAGCCGGCATTTCCGTTGCGGCTCCCGGCCGGCTGGACCGGCAGGCACCGGATCGGTGCCTTCAGCGTGGCCTACGAACGCGCGGTCGGCACAGCGATCCTTTATACCACAAGCGATTCCGGGATCGACACGGACGATCTGGTGAAGAACTACGACGAGTGCCTCATCCTTGACACCTCCGTGGAGCGGTGTCGTGACGGCCTTGCCGCGCAACGGGTCCTGACATGTTATCGGCAGGAGAACAGGTCGCTGACGGCCGAGCACTGGGCGGTTTCGCAAGATACGACAGTGCACCTGTTTGCGGCGATCATGCCCACATCACGGTACCGATTGCTGGCGCCCGCCGTCCACCGAGCCCTCAGGTCGTTTCCGAGTTCGGGTCACGCGTCGGCATCCATCCCGGATTTCCAGCGGTTTCAAGGCGTTCGGGCGGTCGAGTTCGAGGTGAAGGTCGGTTCGCATCCGGGACGCGGAGAAATCCTGATCGATCACGATCGGGGGCGTGCGGCGGTGCTGCTGCCCGGGATGAGTTCCGTGCGCACAGTTCCGGCCGGCCTGCTGCCCGCGTGGCTCGCCGCCTGCGCCGGGCTCGGGCCACGCCCGGCACCGCAACGATCGGGGCGGCTGCTCGCCGAGCCGCAGACAATCGAGCGCCTGCTTGGCGGGGAAACCGTTGCCGCGCCTGGCTTATGGCGTGCCACCCTGTCCAATGTGGCCTCTTCGGTCCAGGGGCGCTGGCTCCTTGGTACCACGGAGATTGTGGACGCCGGGCAGGCGGGGCTCTGGCGGATCGACGGCGGGCACGAGGTGCGAGTGCTCACCGCCACCACCGCGACCGAGGTCTGGGGGTTGCTCACGAGCATCCTCGCACCCTGAGCGCCACATGCTGAGCGCGAACCGCCCTCAGATCCCGCGCCAGGTGCGATCGACGAAAACCGCGGGAGCGTAGGCGAACCAGATCCGCGGTCGTGTCGTGCATGAGCTGAACGTGGAAGTAGTTCACGTGCTCCAGCAGTGCGAAGAGCGCGAAACCCAGCCCCGGCCAGGTGGCAAGACCTGGCTTGACGAGCGCGGCCGTCGCGGTGATCGCTAGGCCGAGGCCAAGGAAGAACAGGTTGGCCAGCCGAGCGACACGAAACGCGGCGATCGCCGGCACCCTGCGACGTCCCCGCCGAACCTGCACGCGCTTGGCAAACCAATAGCCAGCGCCCTCGACCAACAGCAACGCGACCAATGAGAACCCAAGAAGGTTCGGTGCTGTCAATGGAAGTCCGAGTACGCCAAACCAGATGAAGCCCTGCAACGGTACATTGATGATCTCCAGCGCGGATAATGAGCCGAGCCTCCGTTGTATCTTCTGCCGAGAACCGCTCACCGAATGATCCACCACCTACCTGAAGATAGCCTTAAACATCGGAATCCACCTCTTGCGCGATTTACCGCATGGGCGTTAACTTTTAGCAAACTTTACTAAAGGAGCGCCCATGCGACGCAAGCCCCTGCTAAACCTGGTCACCGCCGCGGTGACCGGACTTGCGGCGATGGGCATCGCCATCGCCGCATCGGGGGACGCCGCCTCCGCGGTGGACCACGAAACCTGCCGCCCCGACGGCCTCTATCGCACGTCGAACGTGGCGACACCATACTGCGCCACCTACGACGCCAACGGGCGCGAGATGCTGGGCTCGGGGCACGGCCGCCGGGTCATCGGCTACTTCACCGGCTGGCGCCACGGCAAGAATAACCAGCCGTCCTATCTGGTCAGCAACGTCCCGTGGACCAAGGTGACGCACATCAACTACGCGTTTGCCCACGTTGACGATCAATTCAGGATTTCTGTGGGTACCCCCAACGCCGCCAACAACCCCGCGACAAACATGACGTGGCCGGGGGTCGCGGGCGCCGAGATGGATCCGGCCTATGCCTACACCGGGCACTTCAATCTGCTCAACAAATACAAGAAGGCAAACCCGAACGTGAAGACGCTCATCAGCGTCGGCGGCTGGGCGGAAACGGGCGGCTACTTCAACGACGCCGGGGCGCGAGTCGACTCGGGCGGGTTCTACCGTATGACGACGACGGCGGGCAACACCGTCAACACCGCCGGAATCAACACCTTCGCCGACTCGGTCGTGTCGTTCCTGCGCACCTATGGCTTCAACGGGGTCGACATCGACTACGAGTATCCGACCTCCAACAACGACGCCGGCAACCCGCTCGACCTCGCCCAGGCCAACTCCCGCCGCTCCGGGCTCAACGCGAGCTACTCGGTCCTGATGAAGACGTTGCGCGAGAAGCTTGACGCCGCAAGCGCCGCCGATGGCAAGTACTACATGCTCACCGTCGCCGCGCCGGCCAGCGGCTGGCTGCTGCGCGGCATGGAGGCGTTCCAGACCTCGCAGTACCTGGACTACATCAACATCATGTCCTACGACCTGCACGGGGCGTGGAACAAGTTCGTCGGCCCGAACGCGGCACTCTACGACAACGGGGACGACGCCGAGCTTGCCGCCGCCGGAGTGTACGGCGCCTACTCCAACATCGGCTATTTGAACACCGACTGGGCGTACCACTACTTCCGCGGCTCCGTCCAGGCCGGACGGATCAACATCGGGGTTCCGTACTACACAAGGGGATTCAAGAACGTCACCGGCGGCGCCAACGGGCTGTGGGGGACGGCGGCAAAGACTGCCAACTGCCCGATCGGGACGCAGAGCCCGTGCGGCGACGGGGCGACCGGCATCGACAACCTGTGGCATGACCTCGACGCCTCGGGCAACGAGGAACCGGCCGGCTCCAACCCCATGTGGCACGCCAAGAACCTGGAGAACGGGATCGCCGGCTCGTACCGCGCCGCCTACGGCGTCACCGAAGGGCTCACCGGAACGTACACCCGAAACTACTCCTCGGCCCTTGTCGCACCGTGGCTATGGAACGCCGGCAAGCGCGTCTTCCTGTCCACGGAGGACGAACAGTCCCTCGGCGTGAAGGCCGATTATGTTGTCAGCAAAGGGCTTGGCGGCATCATGATCTGGGAACTCGCCGGGGACTACGCCTTCAACTCGACCGCCGGTGAGTACGGGATGGGCTCCACCCTGACCAACCTGCTGCACAACAAGTTCACCGCGGCCGCCCCCTATGGCGCGGCCAAGTCGAACACCGCGCTTCCGGCCCAGACCCTCAACGTCAACATCCAGATCGGTGGGTTCGCGCTCGGCGACGCCAACTATCCGATCAACCCGGAACTGCGGATCGTCAACAACTCGACGACCACGATCCCGGGCGGGGCAGTGCTCGACTTCGACGTGGCGACCTCGGCGCCCGGCAACGTGAGCCAGCAGTCGGGCTGGAGCATGACCGTGACGCCCGGCCACACCGGCAGCAACGTCGGCGGGCTCAGGGGCGACTTCCACCACGTGAAGCTGACCCTGCCGAGCTACCTGTCGATCGCCCCGGGGTCGTTCGCCGAGCTGACGCTCAATTACGTGCTGCCGCTGTCCGGCCCGTCCAACTACACGCTGACCTTCGGCGGCCAGACCTACAACCTCGCCACCAACTACAGCCGCGGCGGGGTCGCCCCAACCGGCTCGCCCACCAGCGGCCCGACCGCCTCGGCTTCCCCGACCGGAGGCACCTGCACCGCCCCACAATGGAACCCCGCCACCGCCTACAACGGCGCGGCGGTGGTCTCCTGGAACGGCCGGAAGTACACCGCGAAGTGGTGGACCCAGGGCAACCAGCCCGACCTCAACACCGGCGACGGCAAGCCGTGGCGCGACGACGGCCCGTGCGGCCCGGCCGCCACGACGTCCCCACCGACCGTGAGCCCGACGCCATCCCCAACTACGCCATCCCCGACTGCGGGATCCTGGGCCACGGGCGTCACCTATGCGGTCGGCGCGCGTGTGTCGTACCAAGGAATGAATTTTGAATGCCGTCAGCCTCACACCTCGCTTCCCGGCTGGGATCCGGTGAGCGCCCCCGCCCTCTGGCGCCCCCTGTGATCACGCCACCATGATCGCCCCACCATGATCGCGCAATTTGCCTGGCAATCCACCGTCTGAACCCGCCGCCAGACGACGATTGCCAGGCAAATTACCGGATCTTCGCCGGCCCCGGTCCACCAGGCGGGGCCGGCGATCTCATAAGGGCGACCCGATAACGGAAATCACAAAGAGCGATCTCACGGGCCGATTTACACGATCATCTGGACGTCATGCGGCAGGATGGTGGTGTGGGAAGCGGTCCGGTGGGGTTTGTGCTCGGTGGCGGTGGCGTTCTTGGCGCTGTCGAGGTGGGCATGCTCCGGGCGCTGTTCCGCGCCGGAATCCTGCCGGATGTCGTTGTGGGCTGCTCGATCGGGGCGATAAACGCGGTCATGGTGGCGCGCCACCCCGAACCGGCGGTGATCGACGACCTGGTGCGCCTGTGGGCGAGCCCGGAGATGAACGAGGTCTATGGCGACTCCGTGCCGCGCCAGATGCGCCGGTTCGCGACCCGCAACCATCTTCACCCGCCGCAGCCGTTGCGCCGCATGCTTGAGCGCCATCTCGGGCCGCAGCTGTCCTTCGCCGACATGCGGGTGCCGCTGCACGTGGTGGCGGCGAGCATCGAGCGGGCGGCGGAGCACTGGTTCACCGAGGGGCCGGTGCTTCCAGCGGTGATGGCGAGCGCCGCCGTGCCCGGGGTGCTGCCACCGGTGGACATCGATGGTGAACACTTTATCGACGGTTCGGTGGTGCGGCCCAGCCCGATCGCGCGCGCCGTCGACCTCGGTGCCGAGGACATCTATGTGCTGCAGGTCGGGCGGCTGGAAAAGCCGTTGAGCCCGCCGCAGCGCCCCTGGGAGGCGGCTTCGGTGGCGATGGAGCTGGCCCGGCGGGCCTACTTCGCTCGGGAGCTGGCCGACACGCCGTCAGGAGTACGGGTGCACGTGCTGCCGGGCGGGGACGAGGCGGACGAGAGCCCCTGGGCGTACCGGGACCCGGCGGGAGTGCGGCAGAGGGTCAGCGCCGCGTACACCGCATCGCGCGATTACCTTGCCGCCGTGGGCCTGTAAAGCCCGAGCACCAGCTGCACCACGCCGAGCACCACGAGCCAGGCCCCGGCGACGATCGCCATGATGGTCAGCGAGATCTCGGGCCAGACCAGCACCACCACCCCGGCCGCGATGCCGAACACCCCCAGGATCACCGAATGCCTTTTGCGCCAGGCGATTTCGGCGACCCCGCCGACCATCCACACCAGACCGACGATGACCGCGAGCAGGTTGACGGTCGTGAAAAGGTCACGCAGGCACACCGCGCCCACCACGGTGTAAAGCAGGCCGGAGACGCCGGTCAGGATACGGCTGTTGCGCGAGTGTCCCTTGCCGGTGAACGCCTGCACGATCCGCAGGATACCGACAAGGACCAGCCAGACGCCGAGCAGCGCGGCGACCAGCAGCAGTGTCTTGCGCGGCCAAAGGAGAACGACCAGTCCGGTGATGATGCTGAGCGCGCCCCCAGCGAGGCTGGTCAGGCGGACGGCTTGGCCACCCGGATCGGCCATGACCTCAACATACTCGATTGAGTACGTCACCGGATCGATTTGAGTATGGGACTGGATAGTGCGCTGACGATCGGGTGAGGCATGCTTTCGGCCATGACCGAGGAGTCCGCCTATCCGTGCCCGGTGTGCCACACCCTGACCACGCTTGAGCACCCTTGCCCAGGCTGTGGCCGGGCACCGGACCCCAACGCGGCGGCCGTTATCACCCTTGATGCCCGGATCATCGATCTGCGTCAGCGCGTCGCCGAGGCGAGGCAACGCTTCGACGAGCTGTCGGCCGAGCTGTCCGGGCTGCTGCGGGAGCGGGAGGAGCGGGCCGGCGCGGTGCGGGCGCAGGTCGCGGCCGAGCATCCCCGATCGCAAGAAACGATCACGACAAGCCCGGTGGCGGTCGATCGGGCGGAAGCCTCGCCCAAGACCGTGCAGACCCTGCTGTTCGTGCTCGGCGGCATCATCCTCGGCATCGCCGCGATCGTGTTCACCGGCGTGGCCTTCACCCGTTTCGGCATGGCCGGGCGCGCGGCCATCCTGTCCGGCATCACCCTCATCACGCTGGCGGTGCCGCCGCTGGTGCGCCGCCGGGGACTGCGCGCGACGGCGGAAACCTTTGCCGCCCTCGGCTTCTTGCTCGTGATCCTGGACGGTTACGCGGCCTGGTACGTAAACCTGTTCGGCATCCAGGAAACCTGGGACCTCAGCTTCTACCAGGCCGCGGTGCTGGCCGTAACCGCTTGCCTGGCCTACGGATACGCGCTCGCATTCGAGGTCACCGGGCCGCGTTTCATCGCCCTTGCCGCCGCGCAACCCGTGCTGCCACTGATGTTCGCCAACGCGGACGTGCCGGACGAGGTGTGGGTGCTCATCTTCAGCGGCATCGCGCTCGGCAACGCGGGCATCCTTTGGCGGCGGCCGAAACCGTTGGGGCTCATCATCACCGCGTGGGCCGCCCATGGCACCGCGATCCTAGCCGCTTTCACGATCTGGGCAGCCCTGTTGGGTACCCCCCAAAATGCCTTGAATTCCTTGGCTTTGCTCTCGGTGGCCGTGGCGTTCGCCGCGGGCGCGATGGTGAGCGGTGCCTTCGCGCACCGTGTCGCCGCCGGGGCCGCGCTTGCCCTGGCGCTCTCGCTGGCGATCGTCCTGCCGCTGCTGCCCGGGCTCAACTGGGCGCGCGACCTCGGAGTCACCGCCACCGCAACGGCTTTCGTCGCGCTGCTGGCCTGGCTGGCGACCAGGCTGAGCAAACCCGCCGCCGTCATCGTGCCGCCGCCCCCGCCGCCCGTGGCGACCGAGCCGCTCGACGAGCGGATCCCGGCGCTGTGGAGCACTTTCGATCCGGCCAAGGCCGCGCCCCCGCCGCCACCCGAACCGGAACCCGTGGTGGTGCCGGATCCGTGGAGCATGGGCGCGCGGTTGGGCGCCGGTGCCGGGCTGCTGGTGCCGGGCCTGATCGCCCTCGGCTGGGCGCTCTGGCTTGCGGCATGGTCGGTTGTGGACGCGACGCCGTGGTGGCACGGCTCGGTCGCAGGCCCGGGATGGAACGGCGAGCTGACACTGTCGATCCTGCTGGTGACGGGCGGCGGCTGGCTGCTGACCCGCGGCGCTGTCCGGGACCTTGTCGCCGCCGCCGGGCTGGTCGCCCTGGCGTTCGCCCTCCCGCAACCATCCATTGTGGACATGGTGTCCGTGGTTCTGTTGCTGGCGTGGGCGATCCTCGTGCCGAGCCGGGTCTTTCTCAAGGGCGGCGCGGCGGTGTTGCTGGCCGCGCACGCTCTGGCCACGGCGCTTGGCGAGCCCACCCGGGCGATGCTGGTGATGGCGGCGATCGTCGCGCTCGGGTTCGCCGTCGGCACCATCGCACCGCGTCGCGGGGTCAGGCCGCTGGGCGGCGTCTTCACCGGCATCGGCGACCTCGTCTTTCCTTGGCTTGCATTCACCACCGTCGCCGCGTTCGGCGGGAGCTTGGTGGCGTCGTGGCGGATGCTCCTCGCGTTCGTCATCCTGCTGCCGATCCTGGGTTCTCCAAGGGCATTCCGGGGGTACCAGGTCGCGGCCGGACTTATCACCATGCTCTATCCGCTCTGGCCGGACCTGCCGCCCGGTGAGTCGCAAGCGCTCTATGCCTCGGGCGCGGCCGTCGCGGCCGCCATCGTGGTCTCCCGCTGCGCGTGGTGGTGGGCACCGTGGGCCGCGACGATACCCATCTTCGCGACATTGGCCTGGACGTTCGAGGACTGGCGGCACGTCCTGCCCGCCACCGCGCCCGCCGACATCTGGGCCGGAGGCGGCGTGACCCCGAGCGTGAGCGTGCCCAACGCCATCGCGCTGACCGTCATCATCGCCCCGGTAGCGGGGTTGTGCTGGCGGCTGGGCTGGCGGCGGGCGGTCACCATCGGGGTGTTCGCCTCGGTCCTGCCGCTGCTGATGTGGCTCGCGGTCGCGGGCGCGCCCTGGCCGACCCTGCCCGCGGTCACCCTCCTGTTTGGACTCGGCATGCTCATCGTGCGGGTCTCGCCCTCGGTCACCGTCATCGGCGCCCTGCTGACCCTGTCCGGCCTGTCCGGTGCCTCGCAGGAGAAGGTGACAACGATCGTGGCGCTGAGCCTCATCGTCGTCGCCATGGCGCTCATCGCGATGATGCCCCGGTCCGGGATCGGAGCACGCCTGGGCGCCTGGTTCTCCGGCGCGGTCGCCATGGTCCTGCTCGCGTACACGGTCGGCGAGACGGTCGGGTTCGACCCGGAGGTCACCGCCTACCTTGTCCTGCTCGCGGGCGGAATCCTGCTGCTCGTGGCGTTCACACCGCTCGTGCGCGAACTGCGCCCCGCCGTCGAAGCCGCCGCCCACGCCAGCGCCGCTGTCGCGCTTGCCCTCACCGCCGGCTCCGCCCGCGCCGCCGCAGGCGTCTTCGCCATCTGGGGCGTCGCCATCGGCCTGACCGCGCTGCGCACAACCCGCCCCGCTTCGGCGGCGCTGGCCGGTGTCGCCATCGGCCTGACCGCCCTGCGCACAACCCGCCCCGCTTCGGTGGCGCGGGCGGCGCTTGCCGGTGTCGCCGAGGCGATCGCCTGGTGCCTCGTGGTCGCCTCGTACGACGTAGGCACGCTCGAGGCGTACACCCTGCCGGTCGCCCTGATCGCCGTCGCCGTCGGCGTGCTGTCCGCCCGCGGCCTGTCCAGCTGGGTGGCGTACGGTCCCGCGCTCGCCGCCGCCATGCTGCCGAGCCTGGGCGCTGTCCTGCTCAGCACGGAACAGCTCGGCCGGCGCCTGCTGCTGGCCACCGCGGCGCTCATCGTCGTGGTCGCCGGGGCGGTGTGGCGCAAGCAGGCGCCGTTCGTGCTCGGCGGGATCGTGCTCGTCGTGCTCGCGGTGCACGAGGTGGTCCTGATCTGGCAGCGGGTACAGACCTGGATCCCGCTGACCGTCATCGGCCTCATCCTTGTCGGCCTCGCCATCACCTACGAGCGGCGGCGGCGTGACCTGGCCAGATTGAGAGACACCGTCGCCAATATGACCTGAAATTCTGCGATATTGGGTTTATGGACTTCTGGGATGTCTTCTGGCTGCTGTTGATCTTCATCCCGCTGTTGCTGATCTGGACCTTCGCGATCATCGACATCTTCCAGCGCCAGGACATGACCGGCTGGCTCAGGGCGGTATGGCTGCTCGTCGTCCTCCTGCTGCCCTTCCTCGGCACCCTGATCTACTTGATCTTCCGGCCCGCCGACGTGACCCCCGACCGCGCCCTGGACATGCTCTCCGACATGCACGAGCGCGGCACCCTCGACGACGAGCAGTACGCCGACGAGATGGCCCGCCTGCTCGGGGGGCGTTTGCCTGGCAATCCCGGCCGGAACGGTCCTTGATCCGCTAATTTGCCTGGCAAATCGCGCAGGAGGGGGGTCAGACCGGTGGGCATCGGCCGTTGCCCATGTCGGCTGCCGGACAGGTACGCGTGACCGGCGGCGATCGCGCCGGCAGTTGGTAGCCTCCATGGCATGCGGTTTGAGGTCAGCCAGGTTCTTGACGCGATGGAGCGCCGACTGTCCACCGACCCCGCGCTCGCGGCGGCCGTGCTCGACGTGGCGGAGATGATGTACTGCGCCGACCTTGACGGCGGAACGGGACGCCCTGCCAACCTGCTGCGCCTGGGCCTGGTCATCGACGCGCTGGCCCGCCAGGTGGGCGAGGAGCAGGTGCTGGCGTACTGCATCGTGGACAAGTCCCTGCTGTCGAACCAGGACCTGACCTCCAACGAGCGCATGGTGATGCGGCGCTGGGCCGACGACGGCCTGGTCGAGGTGGTCCCGGGCGCCGCCCCGCGGGTCGCGGAGGTCTCGGAACTGGCCGGCCTCCCGGTGATCTCCCGGGTGCTGCCGGCGACGTGGGCGCCGCTGTCGGGCGCGGGCGGTGCCGTGCTCAACCCGCGCAACACCATCCCTCACGGCCCGTCGCAGGTCGGCCAGCGCATGATGAACCGCTGGTGGAAGTGTCCCGACCCGGAGTGTGGCGGGTTCGGCCCGATGCGGCGCGGTTCGGGGCAGCCGGTGCCGCGACTTCGGGCGGCGCAGCCGAGTTGCCCGCGCCATGACGCACCGCTGATGGACGCCGGTCCTCGCCCGCCGCAGCAGGTCCTGGCGGTGCGCATCGACGGCGTGATCCGGACCCGGTTTGTGGTGACCGCGGCGTCGCCGCTGGTCGTCGGCCGCGCACCGGAGAACGGGCTGGTGCTGGGGCAGTGGCTCAACGAGGACGCGGTGGCCAAGGTGAGCCGGACCCACTTGAGCCTTTCGCTTGGGCCGCAAGGGATTACGGTCACCGATCAGAGCATGAACGGCACGACGGTGCGCCTTGGCGGGGCGGCCGACGGCGAGCTTTCCCTGAGCAAGGGCGCGCACCGGCTGCTTGGGCCGTCGGACCTTGTCGAACTGCACCCGGGTGTCGAGATTGGACGCCTGGGGGCGCTTTCAAGTACCCGGCCGGTGGACGCCTCCTCGGTTGTGGGGGAGGCGCCCACGATGATTTTCAGGTCGAGCTGAGGACGGCCGAGAACTTTTCGAGGGCCAGGTCGATCTCGGATTCGGTGACGACCAGGGGCGGCGCCAGGCGAAGCGTGCTGCCGTGCGTCTCCTTCACCAGGATGCCTTGGTGTATAAGGGCTTCGGCGGCCTCGCGGCCGGTCATCAGGGCCGGGTCGATGTCGACGCCCGCCCACAGCCCCCTTCCGCGGACGGCCGTCAGACCTTGGCCCACAAGGGAGTTAAGGCCCGCGTGGAGGTGGGCGCCAAGCTCGGCTGAGCGCTGCTGGTACTCGCCCTTCTCCAGGATTTTGACGACCTCGATGGCGACCGCGCACGCCAGCGGGTTACCGCCGAAGGTAGAACCGTGCTCGCCGGGCTGCAGGACGCCGATGACGGAGGCGGGTCCGGCAACGGCCGATACCGGGACGATGCCGCCGCCCAGGGCCTTGCCCATGATGTGCATGTCGGGGCGGACGCCGTCGTGGTCGACGGCGAAGGTCTCCCCGGTCCGTCCGAGTCCACTTTGGATCTCGTCGGCGAGGAACAGGACATCGCGCTTGGTGCAAAGCTCGCGGACGCCGGTGAGGTATCCGGCCGGCGGCACCAGCACGCCCGCCTCGCCCTGGATCGGCTCCAGCAATACCGCCACGGTGTTGGCGTCGATGGCGCGCTCCAAAGACGACAGTGACCCGTACGGGACGATCTCGAAGCCCGGCGTGTAGGGGCCGTAGTCGTCGCGGGCGGCGGCGTCGGTCGAGAACGAGACGATGGTGGTGGTGCGACCGTGGAAGTTGTTCGCCGCCACGATGATTTTCGCTTGATCGACGGGGACGCCTTTTACCCGGTACCCCCATTTGCGAGAGATTTTGATTGCCGTCTCCACGGCCTCCGCTCCCGTGTTCATGGGCACCACCAGGTCCTGCCCGGTCAGCTCGGCAAGCCGGTGGCAGAACTCGGCGAAGTGGTCGTGCAGGAACGCCCGGCTGGTCAGGGTGAGCCGGTCGAGCTGCGCGTGCGCGGCGGCGATCAGGGCCGGGTGGCGGTGGCCGAAGTTGAGCGCGGAGTAGCCGGCCAGGAAGTCGAGGTACCGCTTCCCGTCGATGTCGGTGACCCACGATCCCTCGGCCGTGGCGACGACGACCGGCAGCGGGTGATAGTTGTGCGCCGTCCAGCGCTCGGCGTCGATGACGGCTTGGGGCGTGAGGTTCATGGCCGCAGCTCCAGGGTGCAGCACTTGGGTCCACCCCCGGCCAGGCGCAGTTCGGACACGTCCACGCCGATCGGGTGGTACCCGGCCTCTTCGAGCCGCGCCATGAGGTTTGTCGCCTGGCGGGGCATTACGACGTTTTGGCCGTCGGAGACGGCGTTGAGGCCGAGGACCTCGCCGTCGGCGATGTTGGCGATGACGGCGTTGGGGAACAGCTGGCGCAGCACGGCCTGGCTGCCCGGCGAGAACGCCTCGGGCAGGTAGGCGATGTTGGCGTGTGCCTCCCCTGAGGACCCGCTCAGCACCGCCACCGCGGTGTCAAGGTGGTAGAAGCGCGGGTCGACCAGCTGCAGCGAGATCACGGGGCGGCCGAAGATTTCTTGCGCCTCAAGGTGTGCGGCGTGCGCGGTGCGGAACCCGGTCCCGGCGAGCAGGTAGTCGCCGGCGAGCAGGAAGTCTCCCTCGCCCTCGTTGATGTGCTTCGCCTCGTGCACCTCGAAGCCGGCGCGCTCGGCCCAGTCGCGGTACGCCGGGGCCTCGTCGGCGCGCTCGGCGTGGCGGAACTGGGCGGTCAGCATCTGGCCGTCGATCACCGTGCCGCCGTTGGCGGCGAAGACCATGTCCGGCTGGCCGGGCAGGGGGTCGATGAACTCGATCCGGTGTCCCAGCCTCTCGTACGCGCTCACCAGCGAGTCCCACTGGCTGTTCGCCAGCGTAGTGTCGTAGGGCGCGGACGGGTCCATCCACGGGTTGATCTTGTATTTGACGGCGAAGTAGGTCGGCCGACACATCAGGAAGCGCCTTTGCATAAGGTCAACGCTAGATCCGCAGGCTGGACAACAACTACGGGCGACACATGCAACCAGCAGAGGTTTCGTTGCGTATTCACACTGTCCGAACAGCGATCTGTTGCGCACTTTGCGGTGACCGCTCGGGTACAGCTAGTGACATCTTTCTGTCTGAAGGATTCTCCCGCCCGACAATCCGGCACGAGGATATGCGTGCCCGGGGGAAGCAATCATTTTTGAGGTTGGGGGCATCTCATGACAGCTGCGCCGGTCAGCGCGCCAAAAGCGACGCTGTGGGCCGGTCCGAGCGCGGCTATTTCCCGTAGCCGTGCCCGGCTGAAGTCATACGTCAGGACAATCGCCGCTATCGATGCATTAGTGATCGCGTGCGCGACGGTTGGTGGCTATTTCGCCCGGTTCGCTGAGACAAGCGGTCCGGTCGGGGAAGCGCCACCGTACATCGTGATCGGACCCGCGCTTGCGGTCTCCTGGCTGGTGGTCGTGCGCTGGATGCGCTGCTATGACCCGCGCGTGCTCGGCTACGGCGCCGAGGAGTATCGCCAGATCCTGCGTGCCAGCTTCGGTTTGATGGGCGTGGTGGCGATCGTCGGGTATGTGGTGCGCAGCGACGTTTCGCGCCTGTTCTTAGGTTTTACTTTTGTTATGGGTACCGGGGGATTGCTGCTTTCCCGTTGGATTGCCCGACAATCCCTCCACAAGGCCCGCGCCCGCGGAGCCGGATGGTCCCATCGAGTCCTTGTCGTCGGCGACGTGTCGCACGTGATGGAGCTGGTCGGCCAGCTGCGGCGCGGCGTGTGGACCGGTTACGAGGTCGTCGGGGCGTGCATCCCGCACGCGCTGGCCTCGCCCGAACCGCAGCGCCTGAGCGACATCCCGGTCGTCGGCTCGTTCCGCACGATCGTGGAGGCGGCGACGGCCAGCGGCGCGGACACCATCGCGGTGACCGCCTCCTCCGAGCTGACCGCCTCCCGCCTGCGGCGCCTCGGCTGGCAACTGGAGGGCAGCGGCATCGACCTGGTGGTCGCGCCCGCGCTCACCGACGTCGCCGGACCCCGCATCCGCACCCGCCCGGTCGCCGGCCTCCCGCTGATCCACGTCGAACCGCCGGACCTCAAGGGCAGCGCCAAAATCGTCAAGGGTCTGGTGGATCGACTCGCGTCGCTGACGCTCCTGCTCCTGGCGTCGCCGCTGCTGCTGCTGATCGCGCTCGCGATCCGGCTCACCAGCCGCGGGCCGGTGCTGTTCCGGCAGCGCCGGGTCGGGCAGGACGGCGAGGAGTTCGACGTGTACAAGTTCCGCACCATGGTCAAGGACGCGGATCGGCTGCTCGCCAAGCTCGCCGCGCTCAACGAGACCGACGGGCTCATGTTCAAGATGCGCAACGATCCCCGGGTGACCGGGGTCGGCCGGATCCTGCGCCGCTACTCGCTCGACGAACTGCCGCAGCTGCTCAACGTGCTCGGCGGCTCGATGAGCCTGGTCGGCCCGCGCCCGCCGCTGCCCAGCGAGGTCGCCCAGTACGACGGCGATGTGAGACGGCGGTTGCTGGTTAAGCCCGGCATCACCGGGCTGTGGCAGGTCAGCGGGAGATCCGATCTGAGCTGGGAGGACGGTATCCGGCTTGACCTGTATTACGTTGAAAACTGGTCATTGACCGCCGATCTTCTGATCCTCTGGAAGACGCTGGGTGCTGTTTTTAAAGGCCGCGGAGCTTATTAGTCTCAGGTCCCATGAGAGTTGCTGTGGTAACCGGCGCTGGCCGGGGAATCGGCGCCGGCACCGCGGCGCGCCTGGCGTCGGACGGGTTCGCCGTCGCCGCGGTCGACCTGTCCGCGGCCCACTGCGAGGAGACCGTCGCGTCGATCACGGCGGCGGGCGGGCGCGCGATGGCGTTCGGCGCCGACGTGTCGTCCTCGGCCGACGTCGACGCCGCCTTCGAGAAGATCGCCGGTGAGCTGGGCCCGCCCGTGGTCCTCGTCAACAACGCCGGGGTGCTGCGCGACAACCTGCTGTTCAAAATGAGCGACGACGACTGGGACACGGTCATGGGCGTCCACCTGCGCGGCGCCTTCCTGTGCAGCCGGGCAGCGCAGAAGCACATGGTCGAGCAGAAGTACGGCCGGATCGTCAACCTGTCCAGCACCTCGGCGCTGGGCAACCGCGGGCAGGTCAACTACGCGGCGGCAAAGGCCGGAATGCAGGGGTTCACCAAGACGCTCGCGATCGAGCTGGGCCCGTTCGGGGTGACGGCCAACGCGGTGGCGCCCGGGTTCATCGTCACCGAGATGACGGCGGCCACGGCGGCGCGTGTCGGTGTCGACTTCGAACAGTTCCAGGCGGCACGGGCGGCGGAGACGCCGGTGCGGCGGGTGGGGTACCCGGCCGACGTCGCGCACACCATCTCGTTCCTGGTGAGCGAGGGCGCGGGGTTCGTCACCGGCCAGGTCATCTATGTGGCGGGAGGTCCGCGCGGCTAGCGCCGGTAGATGTACTGCTTGATGACGTCCGGGTTGCTGGAGACCGTGACGAGGTTGAGGTCCTCGCCCTTGGCATAGACGAGCAGGGGCCGGTGCCCGAAGTCCGGCTTGCCCGCGACCTTGGACATCGTCAGGACGACGGTTGTCTCGGGCTTCAGTACCCAGGTTCCTTCGGAGCTGAGCGGGGCGTCGAGGGTGACGTGCGGTGGGAGCATCTTCGGCGAGCGGGCATAGGCGAAGCGCAGATCCTCCGCCGAGTAGCTGCCGTCGGCGTTGAGCGCGAGAAGCGCGCCGTTCTGGTCCCGCCACTCTCCGATGATCTGTTCCGCTCGGGCGGTGGTGAGGGTACCCAGCGCGGAGCGGTCGGGCGCCAGTCGCGGGCAGCCGGTCTCGCAGCGGTAGTAGGCAACTTTGTTGTCGGCAAGCTGGACCCGGTCGTCGATGCGCCGTGCCAGAAGGGAGTTTCCGGTGGCCGCGGGCTGGCCGGCGACGACGTCGAAACTCAACGCCACGGACGCGCGCTTGCCGTCCTCGTGGCCCGGCGGCTTGGTGATCTCCCACCGCCCCGAGCCGGCTGCTTGCTCGCTGAAGAAAAAGCCGTCGTCCGTGAACTCGATGCTTTCGCCCCCGCCGTCTTGCCAGACACCGACGACGGTCGACGGGGTGAGGTCGACCCAGCTGCGCGTGTCGTCGCTCGACAGCACGTCGCCCAGCCCGCAGCCGGCCAGGACCGTGACTAAAGCTACCGGCAGGCATTGTGTTAGACCTCGATGCATGGTCCCCCTCCTGCTGGTGGCCACGCTCACGCTACTCGGTCCGGGTACCCCCGCCCAGGCCTCACCATCGGCGAGCGCCACCACCGGGTTCCGCATCGACCGGCCCGAAGGGCATGGCCGATATGTCCAAAGTGGTCGACTGGCTCGGGTCCGTATGGCGGGCGTCTCGTACGGGGCGGGCATCGGATTGCTCGCCTCCGCAGTGGACGGTCGCGTCCGGGCAGTCGCCGCCCTGAGCGGCTGGAGTGACCTTGTCGGCTCGCTCTTCGGCGGCGACACGCGGCGGCTCCAGTCCTCGCCGTTGCTGGCCGGCTCGGCGCAGCTGCTGGGCAGACCGAGCGACGAGCTGAACGCGATGCTCGCCGACTTCTACGCCTACCGCAACGTCGAGGGCATCAAGGCGTTTGGCCGGATCCGTTCGGCGGCAACGTATCTGAACGCCATCAACGCCAACCGGCCGGCGATCCTGATGGCGAACGCCTACGGCGACTCGATTTCCCGCCCGACCAGCTGACCGACTTCTTCACGGCCGGTGGAGTCCTACCCGACATGGGCGGCGACCGCGACGTCGGTGAGACGGCACGGCATTGGCGCGGTCTCGTTCTGGACCGGCACCAGGGAGCTGGCGGCGCTGCCGCGACCGGCTGGAGCCGCAGCGCCGAGATCGACCAGGACACCGTCGCGCACGGCGGGGTGATCCTGCTGTCCAACGGGTTGCAGGCGCTGACCGGGTGGCTCGCGACCTCGACTTGCGCCTGCCGGCCGTCAGCTGGGATGTGCCGGGCGGGCACAGGCTGGCGCTCGTCATCGACGGTCACGACGGCCTCTATCTCGACGACAACAGTCCGTTCGCGACCGTCACGTTCCTGGGGCCCGTCATGGCTCGACGTCCCCGTTCGCTGACGCCGGTGCTTCGTCAAGGGTCGCCGGCGCGGGAGGTCTGACCCCCAGCGTCTCCCGGTTCTTGATGATCAAGATGAAGATGATCAGGATGGCGAGGGCGACGTTGATCCAGGACCAGGTCGGGATGATGTTCACGTAGATCATACTGAAGATCGCGGTGGCGCCTGCCAGGCCCACCGCGATCGACGGCGCCCACTCCATACCCATGAGCAGACCCGCCGCGACCGCGAGGAGCGCCAGCCCCAGCAGCAGGTGCAGCCAACCCCAGCCCTTGAGGTTGAAGAAGAAGAACGCCGCGCCGATCTGGCCGCCGTACCTGTCGTTGAACAGGGTCAGCAGTCCCTCGATCACGTTGAACACGCCGAGCAGGCCGAGGATGACCCCGGCGAAGACCTGCCAGGCCACATCTGGAGTAACCCAATCCGACCCGTCTTCGGGCAGTTTGTCCATGACCACAAACTACGGCAAATGCACAGCCCAGAGGCCAAGTTTGCCCTCGGTCGTGGAGCAAAGCAGCACCGGGCCTTCAAGCAGGCAGCCGAACACCTCATGCTTGATCTGCCCCAGCACCCGCAGCCCGTTCGACCGGATCACCGCCAGGTGGCTCTTGCCATTGGACGGCCACACCAGAAGGTGAGCAATATTGGTGTAGTTCTCCGTCGCCACGGTCTGCCACCCCCGCAACGACGAGAGCACCTGGCCGCTGAGCGGATCGAACAGGTTGATCGCGGAGTAGGTGCCGTCCGAGCGGTACATCATCGTCATCACCCCGGCCGGGGTGCCGATGGCATTCTGGCTCAGCCCGAGCGTGCGCAGGATCTGACCGGTCTGCTTGTCCACGATCGAAGGGCGCGAGGAGCCCCTGACCTGACCGCACCACACCAGCCCGCAGTCGCGCCAGGCGGCCCAGTGCACCCCGATCGGGATCTGCGCCAGACTCCAGGCGTCAAGCCAGAGCCCGTCCGTGGCGTCGCCGTTGTCGAGAATGCGGAGGATGACGGCGGCTCCGCGGCTGACGCGGATCCTGTACCCGATGGCCGGTGGCAGCTGAACCTGGCGGGAGGCGAGGACCGCGCCCGTGGACAGGTCCCTGATCTGGACGATGCCAGCCTTGGTGAGTACCAGCATCGCGTCGCGCCCGGTTTCGGAGGTGGTGAGGAAGGCGTGGCTGGCGGCGTCAGCCAGCGACCAGCGCTGCCGCATCGTCGCCGCGTCGAACACCGAGATCGACGCCTGCTGGTGGGTCAGGATCGCCGCGTCGCCCACCAGCTCCAGGCTGCCCGGCTTGAACCAGCGCCGCTCGCCCGTGCGCGGGTTGAACGCGGTCGTGGTGACCGAAGCGTCAGTGCCCTTGTCCGCCACCACGACCACCGAGTCGTGCACCTTCTGCATGGTGGTGATGGCCGGCAGGTCGTCCAGCTTCGCCCGCCACATCACCTTGCCGTGCAGGTCAAAGCCGACAATGTTGCCGTTGCCCGCCGAGACGAGAATGAGATCCTGCCCGGCGAACGCCACCGCGCCACGCGGCCCCGGATAGGTGATCGAGGCAAGCTCGGTGATCGCCGGGACGGCGGGTTTCGGGGCGGCACCCATCACGGTCGGAACGATGAGCACCGCAAGAAGCGACATCAACGCCGTGCGGCGGCGCGTGACCGGGTCGGCCGGGGGGCGCGCGACCACGGGCGGCGCCGGGATCTCCCAGTCATCGCCGAGGTCAATCAGAACCTCCCGCACAAACAGAGTATGCGCGATGGCGGATATCGTGAGCACGTGTTGGCACAGCAGCGGCAGAACGCCATCCTCCAGCGGGTCCGGCTGCACGGGGGAGTAAAGGTCAGCGACCTCGTCGCCGAGTTCGGCGTCTCCGACATGACGATCCGGCGAGACCTCGAAGCGCTTGCCGAGCTTGGCCTGGTCTCCAAGGTGCACGGTGGGGCCACGGTCATCCGGCCCGGCTCGACCGAGGAACCCGGTTTCGCCGCCAAGTCGGTGCGCAACCGGGCGGAAAAGGCGGCGATCGCGGCGCGGGCGGCAGACCTTGTACTGCCCGGCATGGCGGTCGCCCTGTCGGCCGGGACGACAACCGCCGAGCTGGCCCGCAAGCTGGTCACGGTTCCAGAGCTGACGATAGTGACCAACTCGGTGCCGGTCGCCGATGTATTCTTCGGATCCAGCCGGCCGGACCAGACCGTCGTCCTCACGGGTGGGGTGCGCACCCCGTCGGACGCGCTGGTCGGGCCGGTCGCGGTCGCGGCGATCCGCGGCTTCCACCTGGATCTGCTGTTCCTTGGCGTTCACGGGATGAGTGAGCGGGCCGGGTATACGACGCCCAACCTGATGGAGGCCGAGACGGACCGTGCACTGGTCGCGGCGGCGGAGCGGCTGGTGGTCCTCGCCGATCACTCCAAATGGGACATGCTGGGGATCTCGACGATCGCCGAGCTGGCGGAGGCGCATGTGCTGGTCACGGACGGGCGCCTGCCCGGGGAGGCGAGGTCGGTGCTGGGAGAGGCGGTCGGTGAGCTTGTGATTGCCGGATAGCTTCTTTGGGTACCCACAGCGGCATGATGGCCATAATCGCAGCTGTCCTTTTCGGACTCGCGCTGATTCTCCAGCTGATTGGGGAAAGCGTCGGTACCGTGCTCACGCCCACCAACCTCGTAACGGCCGGGCTGTTGTTCGTCGCGCTGCATCTGAGCGGTGCCACTGGCGCATTGCGCGGTCGGCGATGGCGCCGGTGACCGGTTCACCACGCCTGTCCAAAGGCGCGTGGTTGCGCGCCTTTGGGCGGACCGTGCATGAACTGTTCGGCGACAACCTGATGGATCGGGCAGCATCGCTGACGTACTACGGCATTCTGGCCATCTTCCCCGGTCTGCTGGTACTTGTTGCGACCGTCGGTTACCTTGGCGGGCCGGCCATCCGGTCGCTGATGGAAGGCTTCGGCGACATGACGTTCGGGCCGACGCAGCAGGTGCTGGCCGAGGGGACGGCGAATCTCGCGAACAACCGGCGGCAGGCGGGGATAGCGGCGATCACCGGTCTGGTGGTCGCGTTTTGGTCTGCGACGGGGTATGTGGGTGCCTACATGCGGGCGGCAAACTCGATTCACGAGGTGAACGAGGAGCGTCCACTTTGGAAGCTGGTGCCGTTGCGCATCTTCGTGACGGTGGTGACCGGTGCGGTGCTTGCGGTGAGCGCCTTCGCGATCGTCTTCAGTGGACGGCTGGCGGTGCGGGTGGGGGCGGCGTTCGGCTGGGAAGAGGGCCGCATCAAGGCGTTCGACGTGGTCAAATGGCCGTTGTTGGTGCTTGTCTTTCTGCTGCTGCTGGCGATGCTCTACTGGGTGTCGCCGCATGGGCGTGGCGCCGGGTTCCGGTGGATCACGCAGGGGAGCGTGCTGGCGACGGTGGTGTGGCTTCTCGGTTCTACCGGTTTCGCGGTGTACGTGTCATGGTTCAACTCGTTCAACCGGACGTACGGCACCCTTGGTGGGGTCATCATCTTCCTGGTGTGGATGTGGCTGACCAATGTTGCCGTGCTGCTCGGCGCCGACTTCGACGCCGAGCTTCAAATGGCACGTGCTCGTCTCGCGGCTTCGACCTCTGCTGGCTCGGCCGGTTCCGCCGGTTCTCCTGCCTCCCCTGGTTCCGCTGGTGGTCGCCGCGTCTCTTTACCGCAGAAACTTGACGACGCGTCCGTTGGCGCCGGAACCCCAGCAGGTCCGGTCCACACAGGCGACCGAGTCGAGGCTTGAGGTGTCGAAGCGGACCCAGGTCCGGCCGCCGTCGAAGGTGATGTCGCTGCCGGTGGGTCCGACGGCGAGCGCGGTGCGGCTGGTCCAGGGCAGCCACGATGCGCCGGAACGGTACTCGTCCGGGATCGTCGCCGTGACCGTCCAGGTCCTGCCGCCGTCGTTGCTGACCGCTGAGCCGTCAGGGGCGGTGTCGGGGGTGACGAAGTCCCCGCCGACGGCGAGGCCGTGGCGCGGGTCGCGGAAGGCGAGCGAGTAGATACCGGCCGACGGCCCGCTGGGGACCGGGCTATCGTTGACGCTCCAGGATCGGCCACGGTTCGTACTGTGGAACACGCGGGCGGTCGCCCCGCCGCCGGTGGCGAACCAGTAGTCGCGGCCGCTGCCCTTTTGAGCCGTGACCAGGCAGGTGCCGCTGGCCGCGAAGGCGAACTCGCCCTCGAGCGCGGCCGGCATGCCGTCGGTCGGGTTAACCTTCCATGACGCGCCGCCGTCCACTGTGGACAGGATGCGGAACTTGCCGTCGACGGGGTCGGAAAGGGCCAGGCCGTGGCGTTTGTCGAGGAAGGCCATACAGTCGTAGAAGGCATTCTCGTCCAAGTTGCGGAACGTTTCGGTCCACGTGGTGCCGCCGTCGGTGGTCCGGTAGACACGGCTCGCCTCACCCGGCCCGATCGCAAGAATGACGGCGTTGAAAGCGTCGAAGGCCTCGATGTCGCGGAACTGGAGGTCAACCGTGTTGGCCGGCCCAACCGACTGCCAACTCGTCCCGCCGTCGATGGTGCGCAGTACGGCCCCCGCGCTGCCGCTGGCCCAGGCCACATTGTCACTGACCGGGCTAAGGCCACGTAGCCGAGCAGTGACCCCGGTGTCGGCGGTGGCCGTCCAAACCGGAGCGGCTGGCTGCTGCGGCGCGATGCCGATGGACATGGACGCTACGAGGGATAGAGCAACCATGGAGTTCATGCTTTGCCAATCTAGCTGATCCGCATACCGCCGCGCCCATTCCCATCGCCATGCGCCCGTAACCAAGCGCTCCATCGCCGTGCGCCCATCGCCGTGCGCCCATCGCCGTGCGCCCATCGCCAAGCGCCCCATCGCCGTGCGCCCGTCACCAAGCGCTCGTCGCCCATCACTAAGCGCTCGTCGCTAGTCGCTCATCCTCCGCGTCCTGCACCTTTGTCTCCACCCGTGCTTCGGGCGTCGCTGCACTCCTTAAAGCCCCAGCACACCGGGGTTGAGCAGGCGCTGCGGGTCCACCGTGGCTTTGGCGGCGCGGAGCATCTCTTGGAACGGTTGCGGGGATTGCCTGTAGTACCAAGGCACATGGTCCCGCCCAACCGCGTGGTGGTGGGTGATCGTCCCGCCGTTGGCGAGCAGCGCCTCACTCGCCCGCGCTTTCAGTTCGTCCCAGATCTGTATCTCGCCGCCCCGGCGACCGGCGGCGTAAACAGTGAAGTAGGGGGCCGGGCCGTCCGGGTATACGTGGGTGAAGCGGCAGGTGACGATCGCGGGAGAGAGCGCTTCGAGCACCGCTTCGTGGAGGCGCGGAAAGGCCGACCACGTGCACGCCGTCTCGAACGTCTCGACGATGACGCCAAGGCGGGCAAGGGCATCGCGTAGGTACGGGGCCTGGAGGAAAGTCCGCCGCCAGGACTGAGCTGCGGCCTCAGCGTCCGGGCCTACTGCGTTCTGGCCCTCCGGGTCTGGGCGCTCTGCTTTCCGGCCGCCTGCGTTCGGGCTGTCTGCGTTCGGGCCCTGGGCGTTTGCGCCGGCGCCGCCATGGTCTCGGCAGATCTCGAGGGCGCGGGCTAGGGCGGCGTCCACCGGATGGTCGGCGGATTCGAAGCCCAACAGCAGAACCGAGGCGCCGTCGGCGGCTCCGGTGCCGATCATCGACTCGAACGGGTCGAGCAGGCGGCAATTGGCCGGCCCAAGCCCGACTGCGCGATCACGCGAGTCGCCTCCACCGCGCGGGTGAAGTCGTGGAAGTGGGCCGAAGCGGACGCACGGAAGCGGGGCGCACGCTGAACCCGTACCCACGCCTCGGTGATGACGCCCAAAGCCCCTTCGCTGCCAAGGAAAAGCCGGTCCGGTGACGGCCCGGCACCGGAGGCTGGCACGCGCAGCGACTCACTAACCCCGACAGGTGTGACGACGCGCAGAGATTCGACAAAATCGTCAATGTGGGTGAGGCCGGTGGCGAAGTGGCCGCCCGCCCGAGTGGCGATCCAGCCGCCCAGCGTGGAAAACTCGAAGCTCTGCGGGAAGTGCCGCAGTGCTAAACCGTTGGGCCGCAAGCCATCCTGTATCGCCGGTCCGAGTATGCCGGCCTGCGCCCGCATCGCGAGCCCTACCTCATCGACCTCGAGGATGGCGTTCATGCGGGTTAGGTCGAGCGAGATGAAAGGCCGGTCGGGATCGCGGAACTCGACGCCGCCAACCACACTGGTGCCACCACCGAACGGGATTACCGCAGCGCCTGTTTCGTCGGCCCACTCGAGCGCGGCGATGACGTCGGATTCGGAGCGCGGAAAGCAGATCAGGTCCGGCGGGTTGGTCAGGTCGCCATTCAGGTTGCGGATGACGTCGCGGTACGCCTTGCCGTGGGTGTGGGCCGCCCGCTGCCACGTGTCGTCACTCCAGAGGCCACCGTCGTCCGGCTCGTTCCGGCGTTGGGGTTTGTGTATTCGGGGCGGCCTAAGGTCTTCTGGTATCTCGGGTATGGGCGTGACTGCCCCGTCGAGTGGCAGGTAGGAGCTCACCATCCGCGCCACCTCAGCAGGGTCGACGACTCCGTCGCTGCTGCCCCAACCCCACCATGATCGTGTCGTCATCGTCTCACTCCCCACGTCTTGGCACCTTCGTGATGGTTGTAAGTCATGGCTTGTTCGGATGGCCCCGCACATCACTGCTTCCCACCACGGGCCTTACACCTTGAGCTATCGCTTGGGCTCAACGCTGCGGGTTTGGTCGTGGCCTTCCGTCAGGCTGCGGCTCTGCTGGCGCGGTTACTCGGGGCGCCGCTACATCACGGCTGCGATCTCCTTCAGGGCGGGCCTAAACCGACCACGATCGTGCGCTCGTGAGCCATTGTGGTCGCACGCAGGTGGCACAAGGCCAGTTGATCCTCGGAGCCCGGCGTGGCTGTGTAAATCACCAGACGCTGATCCCGATCGGGGATGTGCAGCATCTGGCAGCGAAGCTCGATCAGGCCAACCATCGGATGGCGTAGCTGCCTGACCGAGTCCCTCCGGACTTCCACCTCATGCTCGGCCCACAACCGAGCGAATTCCTTGCTCAACGCCAGCATCTCGGTCACCAGGCCGCTTATGCCTTTGTCGTCCGGGTAGCGAGCGGCCGCCGCCCGTAGGTCGGCCACGGAGCCGCGGATGAACACACTCGACTCCTCGTCGCGGAGATGCTGCCTGAGTTCTTCGGAGCGGAACATCCACCTGATCAAATTGCGCTGCCCTGCGGGCAGGTCGCCGTAGAGCGCCGAAAACATCTCGTTCCACGCGAGCATGTCGTACTTGGCGTCGAGCACGAAGGCGGGCGTCGCATCGAGCCCGTGCAGCAGATTCATGATGCCCTCGGGCACGTCCTGGCGTGGACCTCGCGTGGCTGCGGCCGGTGTCTCGCCTGCGAGCTCAAATAGATGTGCGCGTTCGTCAGCCGTCAACATCAGGGCTCGGCCGAGCGCGTTGAGAACCTGACGCGACGGGCGCGGACCCCGCGACTGCTCGAGCCGCGTGTAGTAATCCGCCGAGATGCCGGCCAGCTGCGCGACCTCCTCACGGCGGAGGCCGGGTATGCGTCTGCGGCGGCCGTCTGGCAGCCCAGCCTCCAGCGGCGTGACACGTGAGCGCCGGGAGCGGAGGAAATCTGCGAGCTGCGTGCGATCCATGCGAAGAGCATGCCTCAAAACGGCGGCCAGTTAGGAGGGACTGTTAATCCCAGGATCACTGGTCTCTTCTTTCCCTATACCGATTCGGGGCATGGTGTTGCCCATGAGTCGGATCGCATTGATCACCGGAGCCAACAAAGGCATCGGCTATGAGACCGCGCGCCAGCTTGCCGCAGCCGGGGTTAGTGTTCTCCTCGGGGCACGTGCGCCAGAGCGGGGGCACGCCGCGGCGGCATCGTTGGGTGCTCGCTTCATCCAGCTCGACGTGACGGACGAGGAGTCAATCGCCGGCGCGGCGAAGACGATCGAGGACGAGTTCGGTGTGCTCGACATCCTCGTGAACAACGCTGGGATCGGCGGCGAGTTCGCCAGGCCGAGCGTCACACCTCTCAGCGACATGCGCAGGGTGTTCGACACCAACCTCTTTGGGACGGTCGCCGTCACCAAGGCGATGCTGCAGTTGCTCCGCCGGTCGGGGGCGGGACGCATCGTCAACGTCTCCAGCGAGCTCGGCTCACTGCACGTCGCGACCGATCGTGCCGGCCCGATTTGGTCACTGATCACACTTGCCTACCCCGCGTCCAAGGCCGCGCTCAACATGGTGACGGTGCAGTTCGCCAAGGAACTCATCGACACCCCGATAAAGGTCAACGCGGTGACGCCGGGCTACACCGCGACCGACTTCACCGGCGGGCAGGGCTTCCGCACGGCGGCGCAGGGTGCGGAGATCTGTGTACAGATGGCGCTGCTCCCCGACGACGGGCCTACGGGCATCTTCATAGACGACAAGGGCACCGTGCCGTGGTGAGACCGGGCCGCATGTAGCAGCGCGGTGGGGACATGAGCCTGCGCCCGGCGGATCGGGGTGGGGGCGGAGGCGGGCAGGGCCATGCGTCGTGGTCGCTGGGGGTGCCAGGAACCGCATGGTCAGGTTGGTGGGTGGGGAAGCGCGTGGGCGAGCGCAAGAAAAGTGGATCGCCCGACTTGAGCAACAGAACGATCAGGGGTGTCGTATGGGATCAAGGTTAGGCAAGCGGCAGGATGATGCGAAATGTGGAGCCCATGCCGGGCGAGGTGGTCAGCTCGACGCGACCACCGTGCGCCTTGACGATGGACGCGACGATGGCCAGTCCCAGTCCCGCGCCGCCATGGCTTCGCGCGCGGTGCGGGTCGGCCCGGTAGAGGCGTTCGAAGATGCGTTGGGCGTGCTCGGCCGGCACACCCGGACCGGTGTCGGTGACCTCCAGCACCGCGGCCGGCCGCTCGACCGGAGAGCCAACGGAAGCAACGGTTTTGCCGCCGTCCTCGTGTCTTCCGACGCGCAGCGTGATGTGGGCGGTGGCGGGAGTGTGCTGCAACGCGTTGGCCACCAGGTTCGAAGTCACCTGACGCAGCCGGTGCTCGTCACCGGAGACGGTGATCGGCTCGATGTCGCCGAGTTCGACGGTCCGGTGCGGGCTGCGCACATGGGCGTCCCGCACCGTGTCGGCCGCAACTGCCAGCAGATCCACTTTGGTCCGCCTGAGCGGCCGCTCCTCGTCGAGGGCGGCGAGCAGCAGCAGGTCCTCGACGAGCAGGCCCATGCGGGCGGCCTCGTCCTCGATGAGGGCCATGGTTTCGTCCAGCTCCGCCTTGGATGTGGCGCCCCCACGGCGGTAAAGCTCGGCGAAACCGCGGATGGAGGTGAGCGGCGTGCGAAGTTCATGCGAGGCGTCGGCGAGAAACTGGCGCAGCCGTTGCTCGGAGGCGACGCGCGCAGCGACAGCTCCTTCGACCCGTCCCAGCATGGTGTTGAGCGCCAAACCGAGCCGGCCCGCCTCGGTGTGCCGGTCCGTGTCGGACACGCGCCGGGTCAGGTCGCCATCGGCGATGGCGGAGGCCGCTTCCTCCATGCGGGTCAAGGGTTTCAGACCCAGGCTCACGATTTGGTACCCCCCAAATCCCAGCAGCAGCAAGGCAAGCGCGCTGACTCCGAACCCGATCGCCGTCATCTGGTTCACAGTGTTGTCGACGCGGGACAGGCCAATCGCCGCCACCGCATAACCCCGGTTCTCCGGCCGGACGATCACGACGGCTCGGAAACGCTCGCCACTGTCCACATCGGTCAGTGTCTGGATGTTGACATCCGCAAGCGCCTTGAGCTGTTCGAAGTTGCCAAAGTTGGGCGGCTTGATGTCAGCTGGAAATGTGGTTTCCACAGTCCCGCTTGGGCTGTAGCTGACGAAGGTCATGGAGTCGCCGACGCCCTTGGGGAAAGAGACCCAGTCCTGTCCCCTCGGTGGACCCTGGTTGGGGTTCGGGACACCCGGGCGGTTGTGCACGATTTGAGCGAGTCGTCTTACCTCATTGTCCAAGCGATCGGTCAGATAGCTGCGGAGCATTGTCACCCCGACGATGTTGGTGACAAGCAGGGCGAGGCCCGCCAGGCCGACCACCGTCACCACCATGCGCTTGCGCAGGGTCCACTGCGACCACCGCTTGAATCTCAAGCGCTTGAGCTTCAGGGAGCGGGGCCATGCCATTAGCGCCTTCATTCCTGAGCGCCGCGCGGCAAGCGCAACGTGTAGCCAACACCCCGCAACGTGTGGATCAGTGGAGGGTCCCAGCGATCCACCTTCTTGCGCAGGTAGTAAATGTAGGACTCGACGATCCGGCCGTCGCCGCCGAAGTCGTAGTTCCACACGCGGTCAAGGATCTGTGCCTTGGAGACGACCCGGCCGGCGTTGTCCATCAGGTAGCGCAGCAGGTTGAACTCGGTCGGGGACAGATCGACGATCTTCCCGCCGCGCTTGACCACGTGGGCGTCCTCGTCCATCTCAAGGTCGGCGTAACGCAGCACGCCGTCGTCGGTGGGCTCGGCCATCCGGGCGCGGCGCAGGATCGCCCGGATCCGCAGCACCACCTCCTCGAGGCTGAAGGGCTTCGTCACGTAGTCGTCGGCGCCGACGGTCAGGCCGGAAATGCGGTCCTCAACGGCGTGGCGGGCGGTCAGGAACAGAACCGGCGTGGTCTGGCCCTTGTCGCGAAGCTTGCGAGCGACCTCAAACCCATCCAGATCGGGCAGCATCACATCGAGCACGACAAGATCTGGCTGGAACTGCTCGGCGGCGGCAAGCGCCTCGCGACCCCCGTGGGCCACCTGCACCTCGAATTCGACAAGCCGCAGGGTCGCCGAAAGCAACGCGCAGATGTTGGGCTCGTCGTCAACGACCAGGACCTTTGCCATGGTTAGAGGTTGTAACGCGCCAACCTCGGAGCAACCTGAGAGTTGTGTGACTCAGCGAGCGTTCGCAAGCACGG
>DASUXL010000036.1:0-10125 GCA_036377915.1 Candidatus Limnocylindrales bacterium | reverse complement strand
GGGGATGGGGAGCACGAACAGGCCCGACGAGATCAGGGTGTCGATCCGCCGGCTCACGTTGATCGGGTTGCCGTCGGTGTCGACGATCGGGATGTCGGCGAAGAACTCACCCCACTGGATGACGCGATTCGCGGGCAGTGGCGATCCGCCGCGCAGGTCGGGGGCGGTGGTCGAGAAGACCTGTACCTTCCCCGACTGTTCGTTGATCACGTAGGCCCGGCGCACCTGTGAGTGCCCGAACCGATAGGCGGCGACAGAGAACTCGACCGGCGTGCCCTTCTTCTTCGGGTTCAGTTCGCGCACGTTCCGCGGGTCGACCGTCGGCGACAGCAGGTGCGGCAGGAAGTCGGTCATGACCGCTTCCTGGTAGGCGTCGACAAGGGTCTGCCTGGCGCTCTTGAACGACAGGCCGGCGTCGATCAGGCGGTTGTGGCACAGCATGATCGCCACCTGGATCTGGCTGATAATCCGGTTCTCGTCGTTGCGGCCGTCGGTGATGATCGCGGACCCGTCCGGCCGTCGGACATAGTCGACGACCCCGTTGACGTTCGGGGTGGCCAGGCGGAATCGGCCGGCGGCGTCGTACAGCTCGGGGTTCCCGTCCAGTCCGCCGCCGTAGACCGAGTCCAGGTCGAACGCGAACGTCCGGGCGTTGGCCAGCGTCGTCGGGTCCACCGGTCCGGTCGGGGGCGGTGAGGTGTCCAGCGTCAGGTCGTGGTCCAGGAACTGGCCGAAGTAGGTGAAGCCGGAGGTGACGCCAGGGTTGTCCCCGGCGTCCGCGTTCGGGTCCAGCATGGTCTGGGCGAGGTCGGCGAGCTGCTGCTGGGTGGGCGTCGTGAAGCCCGGTAGGTCGGGGAACGACCTGATGAACCCCGGATGCAGCGCCGCGTGGGCCACCCCGGCGGGCACAACCAGTGCCATGATCAGAGCCGCGAGCAGTGCCGTCCGGCGGGGTGTCGTCATATCCCGAAGCGTGGCCTCACCCACCACCGAGCGCAAGGAGACCCCGTTGAGCAGTACCCGAATGCGGGCCAACGAGATGGCGGCCGTCGCCCGTCGGGTCCGCTGGGCGCCGGTCATGGTCTCGCTGATGTGCATGATCGCGATACTCTGGGTGCTGCTCCGGCCGGAGATGTGGACATCGTGCCTTGTCGTGGCTGTCGGAGCGTTGGCCATTGCGGTTGTGGGGAGAGATGCTCGGTGAGGTACCTGCAGCACACGTGCACCCACTGTCACCAAGTCGAACGGATCGAGTCGGCCCTCGCCCTGGTCTGCCCGACCTGCGGCGCCGCCGGCGGCAGCCCCTGTCGTGACCAGCGAGGCAGCCGGTATCGCGAGCTGTCCAGCTCACACCAGGCCCGCCGCGACCTCGTGGAGACCACCTCCGTGAGCGTCCGCCGACAGCTGGCCACCGCCTCGTGAACCCCGTTGTCACGGTCCTCGCCACCCAGAGGCTCACCCAGCTGGTGGTCGAGGACGAGATCACCGCGCCCATCCGCGATGGGATCGTCACCTGGAGCAACCGATACCGCGAAGGGTCTTGGCAGGACCGACTCGGGTATCTGGTCACCTGCCCGGCCTGCACATCGGTGTGGGCCGGAGCAGCCCTCCTAGCCGCGGCCCATCATCCGGTGGGCCGTCTTCTTGCCAGGGTTCTGGCCGCGTCGGGGGCGGCCCTACTGGTGGAAGCCGTCATCGGTCGATTGGAGCGCTGATGCTGTACCAGCCAGGAGAGACGGTCGTCCTGATTGCCGATCTGTTCCCCGGCATCGTCGACCCCTATCCGCCGGAGCTTCCGCACCGGACCAACGGTGAGCCGCAGCAGGGCCTGCTGTTCCGAGTACTGATCACCGAGCGTGGCCTGACCGTCGGCTGGCAGGCCGGCGGGATGATCAGCCGCGCCGACATCCCGCTCACCGCAGAGGAGACGGAGGGAGCGACCTTCCGAGGCGGACAGGTCGGGCCCTACGCCGTCCAGATGACCGGTGCCTGCCGCTGCAAGGCACGCATGCTCTCGTCCTGGGACAAGTCGCAGATCTATCCGGGCGCCCTCTGGACACAGAAGGACACCCTCTCGAAGGCGCGTGTTGACGCCAAGCGGGATAGTCGCTATGGTTTACCTTCAGATCGGGATACTCCGACGCGATACACACGCGTCTAGCCCAGGGGCTGCTCACGCGCGGTAATAGCCGCTATCGTCAGCGGCATGGGTTTCTGGCTGCGTCCGCCGGACGATGCTGCCGACCGCCCGATTTCTACTCGTAGCGGCCATCATGCCGTACCGGCGCCGTTCAATGCGCCGCGAACCATCACCGCATCGGCCGAGCGGATCACCCTCGCCAACGCCGTCCAGAACACCCGGCCGTACCTGGAATGGCAACGTGCGGCCTGGGTCGCCTACGAGCGGGTCGGTGAGATCCACTTCGGCTTCAACCTCTTGGCGGGCCTGCTTTCTCGGGTCCGCTTCTTCGGTGCCGTCAAGGGCGAGGCGAACGAGCCGCCCGCCGACATCGAGAGCGCCAAGACCAAGGTGGGGCGGGATCTGCGCTCAGCCGTCAAAGCCCTCATGGACGAACTCTTCCGGTCCGACGGACCAGGCATGGTGCGCAACTACGTCATCAACTGGTGCGTACCCGGTGACTGCTACCTGATTCAGCTGCCCGCCTCCACGCAGCAGGCCGAGCGATGGGTGATCCGCTCGGTCAGCGAGGTTCAGGTTCGAGGTGACGGCAGCGCGGCCCTGATCTCCCGCCGCGACGGCGCCCAGCAGGGGACCCTTCCGCAGGGCACGTTCATCGCCCGACTCTGGCGGCGCCATCCGCAGCACTCACAGGAGCCGGACAGCTCTTTGCTCGGAGTCGCCGACTCCGTCGAGGAGCTGCTGATGCTGCAGCGCCTCGTCCGGTCGGCCACCCGCAGCCGGCTCAATGCCGGCCTGCTGTTCGTGCCCGATGGTGTGGCCAGCGCGGTGAACCCGAAGAAGACGGCCGAGCCGCCGATCGACGAACCGGATGATCCGATCGCCGCGCTGCGCGCCACATCCGTGGACGACCCGAGCGGCAAGTTCCTGGCCGACCTCATGGAGTCGATGACCCGGCCGATCAACGACGAGACCAGTGCCAGTTCGGTTGTTCCGATGCTCGTCGTCGGGCCGGGCGATGAGGGCCAGAAGATCCGGCACATCACCTTCGAGCGGCAGTCCGACGCATGGCTGGCCGAGCGGATCGAGAAGGTGCTCGACCGCATCCTGCAAGGCATTGACATGCCCAAGGAGATCGTCACTGGACTGCAAAGCGTGAAGTACTCGAACGCTGTGGTGATCGACGACGGCATGTTCAAAGCCAACGTCGAGCCGCTCGCGTTGAACTTCGTCGACGCGCTGACCACCGTCTATCTGCACCCGATGCTCCGCGCGGCCGGGTTCTCGGCGGAAGACATCGCCCAGGTCGTCGTCTGGTACGACCCGACGGAGATCGTCACCCGGCCGAACAGCGCGGACGAGGCCACCGAGGGTTGGGACCGCGGCACCTTGTCCGGTGCGACCTGGCGGCGCGAGCACGGTTACAGCGAGAATGACGCGGCATCCGAGGAGGAGCGGGCTGCACTCCTGCTCAGGAACCTCTCGGTCATCCCTGAGCCGATCCTGGTGGAACTGCTTCGCAAGGCGTTCCCGAATGTCCTCGGCGACGTCGAGATACCTGAGCGGCAGCCGCCGCCGACCGGGCAGAACGTCGTTCAGTTCCCGCAGAACCCCGCAGCCCAGCCCGCGCCGGACCCGCAGGCCACCGCGATCAAGCAGGTGGGGGTGACCTGATGGCCGACGACGACTCCCCACCCGCAGGCGCGTGCATCGTCGCCATACCGTCCGCCTCCGATCCGGTCAACGAGCTGTCCGAAGAGGAGACCGCTCACGTGACCTTGCTCTGGCTCGGCGAGGCCGCCGCACTCGACGGGGAACTCGTCGTTGGGGTCCGCGAGCATATTCAGCGAGTGGTGCTCGATCGCGGCGAGTTCGAGGCCAAGGTGTCCGGCGTCGCAGTACTCGGCGACGACAAGGCGGGAGTACTGCTGGTCGAGTCGATCGAACTCGTGGAGCTTCGGAACGACCTGTTCGCCAGTGAGCACATGCGGACGGTCTACCTGCAGGCCGACCAGTTCCCGACATGGGTGCCGCATCTCACGCTTTCCTACTCCGGTGGGCTACCGAAGGGCGATCTGCCCGGGGTGATCCGCTTCGACTCGGTAGGCCTCTGGTTGGGCGGCCAGCACGAGCCGTACGCGTTGCGACGCAGCGCTACGCCCATTGACGATCCGAACTGGCGCACCGGCTACGACCTGGGTGACGAGCTGGCCGGGTCGATCATCCCGCCGGTCCTCACCGCCGATGATCTGCCGCTGTGCGTCCAGTTCGCGCAGGAGAACCCGGCTGCCCGCTGGTACGCCGAGAAGCGCGCCCTCGCGCTCGGCCTGCAGCAGATGCTGCCCACCCAGTGGGCGGTGCCGGTATGAGCTTCCCCTTGACGATGCTCGGGCACGAGCGGACCTACCGGCCGCCGCGGTCACTGCGTGACTCCGTCGGTAACGAGGTCACCGCGTGGGATCTGTTCCGGCTGGAGCATGACGAGGTGGCCGGAGCCTGGGCGGCCGCCACCCTGTCCTCCGTGGTCGCGTCGATCGACGCCGAACAGCTGGGCGTGCTGGGCTGCACCGAATGCCTGGACACCGGCTTCTACGGCGTCCCCTCGTCCGAGGATCCCGACCTGCTGACGGCGCTGGTGCGGCGGGTCGACGACGCGGCCCACGAGGTTCTGCAGGCCGACGGGACCTGGCAGGAGTGGGCACCGACGTCGGCGCTGGAAGTGCTCGACTCCGACACTGCCGGCGAACTTGCCGGGGCGATCACCGCGGGTGGGGCGGGCTTGCTGCGGTTGTACGGCCAGCCGCTCGCGTTCCTGCCACCGACGGATTCGCTGCAGGCTGCTGCCCTCATAAGTCACGGGGGTGCGGCACCCCCCAATATTGCTGGTAACGACTGGAAAACTTTCGCAGTGGTCCACGAGGCCGACCCGGGCGCGGTACTCGACCTGGTCCGATTCCGCGAGGGCGAGACGCAGCGGTACGAGAATGCGGCCTGGACGCCGGACAACGAACCTTTGCTGGCGTCGCTGCCCATGGTCCAGCTCGACGATCGCCAGCTGGAAGACGTCCTAGGCCAGATGCAGCCTAGCCTGGTCGCCGACGCACCCCTCACCGTGAGTCCCGATCCACGGGCGGAGCGGTTGCGCCGCTACTGGTCCAGCGGCCGCGGCGCCGCGAAGATCCGCTGGAACTCTCCATCGGACTGGAAGCGCTGTTACCGGCAGCTCCGGAAGTACATGGGCGAGCGGGCCAAGGGCTGGTGCCAGAACATGCACCGCAGGAACACCGGAATGTGGACGGGCGATCACCGGAACCGTGGGCTAAGCGGCTCTGCCGCCGATGAGTCGCCGGTACGCAGCCGCTCTGGCCATGTTCTCCGCATGGGTGACTGCTTCGAGGTGCTCGGGCCGGAAGCAACGCCGTACTCGGCACAGGTGATCGACCTGCCAGCCCTCCGGGATCTCGCCGATCCACAGCTCGTGCGCCAGCCGATGGACATATTGCATGCCGCTGGTGGTGCCAACTGCGAAGGTGCCGTAGCCGTTCTCCTTGACCGCGCCGGTCCACAACCAGTGCCGACCAAAGTGTCGGGCCCACGAGTCTCCGATCAGGCGGAAGTCCAGCAGGCGCTGCTCAACCGTTCGGCCATGCGTGCGCAGGATTCGCCCCTCGGCGTCGGCGCGATCCTTGCGCCAACCGTCGAAGAAGTGCTTCGAGCACAAGCCGCCCTGCCGGACGTCCTTACTGCAGCCGTCCATGCCGCACTCCGGAACAACTCTCGGGGGGCGCATAGGCCCACCGCTGAGCGGGTCGCCGTACTTCTGCCAACGGCGATAGTGAGCCTGGCACAGGCCTCGGGCAACGATGGGCCCGCGCGGACATTGGTCGATCACACAGGTGGGCACCGTTTTTACAATACCCCACCGGTCAGCCCAGAGGCCGCCCTGCTCGCCTCGATCAGATCACGCCGGATGGCCGGCAACACCGAAGGGAAGCCCGACATGCCCGCAACCATGCTGACCGACGGCGTGTACACCGAGGTCGACGACGCCAATGACCTGCTGCTGCAGAATCTGACGGCCAGTACCATCCCGGTGGCGCCGCCCGACGAGTGGTTCGAGGACCCGAAGCTGGCCAAGGTCACGACCCTCACCATCACCGACGAGGGCCGTGTCTTCGGGCATCTGGCGCCTTGGGGGGTCAGCCATATCGGGATGGCGGGCAGTGTCAAGGCGCCGCCCAATCGGACCGGCAAGTACGCCTATTTCCGGACCGGCCAACTGGTCACCGCCAGCGGGAAGAGCGTCCGCGTCGGCCAGCTCACCGTCGCCGGCGGCCACGCCCCGACCGCGCCCGGCACCAGTGTGGAGGCCGCGGTCAAGCACTACGACGACACCGCGTCCGGCGTGGCCGACATCGCCGTCGGGGAGGATAAGCATGGCATCTGGGCTGCCGGAGCTCTCCGGCCCAACGTCACTCCCGAGCAGGTCCGCGTCATGCGTGCATGCCCGCCCAGCGGCGACTGGCGCGTCATCAGCGGCAACTTCGAGCTTGTCGCCGCCTGCCACGTCAACGTTCAGGGGTTCCCCATTGCTGCGGCGGGCTACCACGGTGGGGCCATCACGGCGCTGGTGGCAGCGGGGGCCCGACAGATGGCCGAGCAGCGACTCGTCGAACAGGCTGACGCAGCCATGATGGACCGCCTAAATCACCTGGAGACGATGATGTCGAACCTGGTGGCATCGGCTCCCCCGGTGCCGACCGACCCGCCGCCGGAGCCCTCGGATCCGGTCGAGCCGGGGGAGCCTGCGCCGGACGACGGCGAGGACAACCCCGCGGCGGCGGGCACGCAGGATGTCGAGGACGAAGAGCCCAGGTTCACCGCAGCCGAGTGGGAGCGCGCGCAGCGGATCTCCGCCGCCCGGGCCGAGATCGCCGATGCCAAGCGGAAGGCACTGCGCGAACGGGTGACCGCGGCTGGCGCAGTCCCCCCGCAGTTCCTGGCCCACAAGAAGGGCCCGGATGGGACGAAGGCGAAGTCCACGATCAAGGGCACCGACAGCTTCCCGATCGGGAACGTCGCTGACCTGAAGAAGGCCATTCAGGCGTTTGGCCGCGCCGGCGACAAGGCCGCGGCCAAGAAGCACATCATCTCGCAGGCCTACAAGCTGAAGCGGCCGGATCTGATCCCCGACGGCTGGCGGGGAGGGATGAAGTGACCGGACCGCAGGGTGACGTGCAGTTGTTCGAGCTGCGCATCGTCGCCACCGGCGAGGTCCGTGATGCGGACGGCAACCTACTCAACACCCCGACGGCCGAAACAACCGTCATCGTCACCGAGGCCGAGGCCTTGGAGTTCCTAGAGAGGCATGATCAGCGATGACCGTCGGACTCAGTGCCGTTAACTTGGCTAACAAGTGGTTGGATGTCATCCGCGGCACAAGCGCGGCGACCTTTACCGGGATCACGACCATGTTCGCCAAGCTTCACACTGGCGACCCCGGTGCGTCGGGTGCAACTGCTGCGGCGGTCGGCGACGCCACCCGCAAGGCCATCAACATGACGGCGGCGTCGGGTGGCTCGCACTCCCTGACCGGTACGGCGCCGGTGTGGACCAACGGCGGTACGTCAGAGACGCTGTCGCACATCAGCACCTGGGATGCCTCCAGCGCGGGCAACTTCATCTACTCGGCGGCGCTGACCGCGACCCAGGCGTGGGCGAGCGGCAACACGTTCACCCTGACGGCGCTCTCGGTCACTCTGACGCCGATCGCCGCGTAGGCGGTCTCGTTATGCCGGCCGGCACCTGTGACCCGAGTAGCCGCGGCGCCCCGTACAACGTGCTGCAGCTGGCAGTCGGCGACGAGGGCGACGTCTTCGTCACCATCAGGTACGGGTGGGACAACGTCAGCACCAGGGAGACCGGGTGCGACGGGCCACTGGTCAATGGCACCGGGTCGGGGAACGTCTGGGCGGTGTCCTACACGAACGCTGGCCAGACCACGTACTACATGAACACGGTCGGCAGGAATGGGCGGCCGCGGACCCTCACTCTGAATCCGGGCGCAAGCGGCACACTCACCCGGGCTCAGGCCAACGCAGCCGGCTACATGACCCGGGCGGACTGCGACAACCTGGAACTCATCAGGGGCGCGGTGGGAGAAGGGTAGGCAGCTAGTGGCTACGGCGCCTACTCGTGTGTCGTTCGGCGCCAGTGTCTTAGACACGAGTGCGTCGCCGAAGACGGTGTCCGTGACGGTGCAGGCCGGCGACCGCCTCCTTGTCGCGTCGATCGCCGAGAACGCCGCCGGTGGCGCCGTCAACACCGCGCCAACCGGCGGCGGCCAGACCTACACCCAGCTCGCCACGCTGGGCACCGACGCCAACAACTCTCGGGTGATCGCCTGGTCGTGCACCGCCAGCAGCAGCCAGACGTTCAGTGTCAGCGCGGTGCGACCGATGACCGATACGTCCCCCGTCTGGGGTGTCGTCGCCTGGGTGTACCGCAACTCAGACGGATTCGGTGCGGTCGGCGCGCCGACCGTCGGTAGCACCAGCAACCTGGCCACGTTCACCACCCAGGCCGCCAACAGCGCCGTCCTGGTCGTCTCGGGCGACTGGGATGCCATTGACGGCACCACCCGAACCCGGCGCACCGTCAACAGCGCCACCGGTGCGGAGGAAACCTACTTCCGGGACTCCGCCGCGTACACCGTGTACGCATCCCGGTACGACGATGCGGGTGCCGCCGGATCCATCTCGGCCGGCTACTCCGCACCGGCCGGGCAGCAATCGGCGATGATCGCCGTCGAGATCAAGGGCACCACCGTGGTGCCGGACCGGTATTACCTGACGTCCGACACGCCGTCTTACACCCCGGCCACCGTCCGGGGAACCTGGAACGACACCGCACTGTCGGCGAACGTGTACGAACTGGGGGCGTTCAAGGCAGGCGTCAGCACCGCCGTGGCCCGCGCGGAAACCTCTGCGACGAACCCGTACAAGGTGCTCCTCACTCGACACGTCTCGGAGCCGCTGACCGGCGGGTCGGTGACCACGTCGGACGGGATCACGCACACCCAGGCGCGGCTGGAGAGCAACGCCGCGATGAACGCCACCGTGCAGATCGCGGTGTGGGTGACCGTCGGGAACACCGACACGGTTCGTGGCTGGCTGCTGGACCCCTTCGCCGGTGCGACGGAGTTCAACTCCACCGCACTGACCGCGTTCTCGTATTCGCTGACATTCGACAACCCGGTCACTATCCAGTCGGGTGACCGGGTTGTCGTGGAGCTCGGATACACCGCCGCGCAGACGGCGACGACCAGCTACACCGGCACCATCCAGATCGGCGGCACCGCTGGCGACCTGGCCACGTCCGGCACGACAGGGGTCACCACCAACTCGCCCTGGATCACGTTCACCGGCACCAATCGCGGCGCGTTCGTGCCACTCGCCGGCCCGACCAACTACGACGGCTCCGCCGCACTGAGCGTGACGGCGGCTGTCGCTGCCGACGCGACGGTCGCGCGCGCCACCGATGCGGCGCGCGCGGTCACCGCCGCTACGGTCTCGACCGGGGCGACCGGACTGGCCACCTCCGCAGCCGTAACCCCGGTTGCCACTATCTCCGCGACCGGAGCGCGCGTCGTTGCCACCTCCGCCGCCCTCGCCGTCACCGCGGCAACGACGGCCACCGGTTCGGCGAACCTCGCGAAGTCCGCCTCGCTGACGGTCACCGCCGCGCCGAGCGCCACCGGGGTCGGCGCACGATCCACCACATCGGCACTGGCCGTGTCGGCGGCCGTCAGCGGCGCCGGCTCGACGAACACGGTCGGTACGGCCGGTCTCGCCATCAGTGCGGCGATCTCGGCCACGGGCGCCGTCGCTCTGTCGACATCCGCGGCACTGAGTGTGTCGGCTGCGATCAGCTCGTCCGGGGTCGCCGTTGCCGGGGCGACGGCCGCCCTGGACGTCACCGCGACC
>DASUXL010000035.1:0-29223 GCA_036377915.1 Candidatus Limnocylindrales bacterium | reverse complement strand
GCCCACGGTGTCCTGGCCGCGCAGTACGGCGTGAGCGGCGCCGGCCTGAACACCCGGCTGAACCTGCTCACCGGCACGGGTGAGGTGATCTGGTCCGGTGAGGTCGCGGGCGAGAGCGGGGTGGCGGCCGACCCGGTCTCGCCGCGAGTGGCCTATGTGGACGGTGGCGTGCTGGTCGAACGGGATGCCTTGTCCGGCAAGGAACTCAGGCGGCTGCCCGGGGTGAGCGCGGCCCGTTACGACGGCTCGGGCGGTCTGGTCGTCGCCTCGTCCGGCGGTGGGGTGCGCTGGTTGCCGGGCTGAACGCCGGACTCCTCGCGGGCCAGCTTTGTCGCCAGGGCAGCCCGGGACGGTACCCCCAATTTGGCAAAAATGTTGGACATGTGTGCCTCAACCGTCTTGGGTACCACGCCCAGGCGACGCGAGATCGCCTGGTTGGTCAGCCCTTCGGCGACCAGCCGGGCGACCTCCTGCTCGCGCCGCGTCAAGCCGCTCGGGGCGGTGCCGTTCCTGACCTCGACCGGCTCCGGGTCACGCAGCGCTATCAGGCGCCTGCGCTCCTTGCGTGCCACCGTGGCCAGCTGGTCGGCGCCGCACTCGACGAACAGGATCAGCGCTTTGCCGACGCGCTTGCGTGCCGCCGGGCGGCCGGAGGCGCCGGTGGCCGCGAGGCTGGTGGCGGCGAGCAGGTGGGCGCGACCCGCGTCGAGCCGGCAGCCCGCCGTGGTGAGCAGCTCGGCGGCCTGACCGGCCAGGGTCGCCGCGGTCCCGTGGCGGCCGGTGGCGGCGTGGACCTGAGCCTCCGCCAGCTTGGCCAGGCCGCCCGGGAACGCCAGACCCCGCGTGTCGGCCTCGGCCTGCCGCGCCCAGTGCATCGCCTCTTCCGGGCGGTCGACCGCGAGTTCGGCCCGCACCAGCACCTCCCACCACGACACGCGCGACCACGGGTCCGCCCACGGCAGGCCGGGTCCGCCGAAGGCCGCCACGATCTCCTCCGCGCAGCCCTCGGGCTGGCCCGCGGCGAGCCGCGCGCGGGCCGCCATTGCCGCGGCGACACCACGGAACCAGCTCTCCGACCCGCGTGCGCGCTGCGTCGCCGTGTTCGCGTCCGCCAGCGACCGGGCGACGTCACCGGTCCAGCTCGCGATCCAGGAGCTCGTGGCGTGCGCGATGGTGCCAAGCTCCAAGCTGGCGGTCAGGTCGGCGGCGGCGATTGCCGCGTCGGCGCTGCGGCGTGCCTCGGGCAGCCGCCCGACCCAGCGCAGCGCCATGGTGAGGCAGGTCAGCAGCAGCGGCCGCAGGTGCCGCTGGCGCTGCCCCGCCACCGCGATGCCCCGCTCAAGGTGGCGCACGGCGCGGTCAAACTGTCCTAAGTAGACCTCGCTCCAGCCGATCCACAGCGTGCAGTCAAGATGCTTGGCCAGCCACGTGTCCGGGGAACCGTCGACGATCTCCGACGCGTGGTCGAGGCACTTCGCCGCCTCCTCCGTCTCGCCCTCGGCAAAGGCGGCCATGGCAAGGAAAACGAAGGCGGTCGCCTGTATCGGGCGCTCGCCGCGGCGGCTCGCCTGCCGCGCCCAGCGCGTGTTCGCCTTGAAGTCGCTGCGCATCAGGCTCCCGGCGGCAAGCTCGAGCGCGACGGGTGCGGTCTCCGGCGCGTCCCAAGCGGGCAGGCTCGCCCAGGTGTCGCGAAGCAGCGCGTGCGCCTGCGCGTGGTTGCCCAGCAACCGCTCCACCATGGCGCACAGGGCGGCAACGCGAGCGCGCAGCGCGGGCTCCTGCGGGACGCCGCCCAGCAGCTCGTGCGCCACGGTCCGGCTCGCGTTGAGAAACCCCGCCAGGGCAAGGGATCTCGCCAGCTCGTACCGCAGCGCCGGGTGGCGCGGCGAGCTGCCCGGCAGCAGGCGGATCGCCGCGCCCAGCCAGAACGCCGCGACCGCCGGCTCGTCGGGCATCGCCTGCGCCGCCGCGGCGCCGAGCACGGCCGCGGCGTCCTCATCGCCGGTCTGCGCCACCTGCCACAGGTGCCAAGCCTGCTCCGCGGCCGGAGCTCCCCGGGAACGCAGCGCGACCGCCGCCCGCGCATGCCCGGCAAGCCGCCATCCCGGGCCGCTGGCGTCGTAGATGATGCGGCGCAGGGCCGGGACGCGGAACCGGAACCGGGAACCCGGCCCGGCGGGCCGGATGAGGTCGCGCGCCGCGAGGGCATCGATCGCGGCCAGGGCGTCGGGCATGGCGATGTCCGCCACCACCGTGGCCAGGCCGGCCTCGAACGGGTCGCCCACGACCGCCGCCGCCCACGCCATCCGCAGGTCGGCGGCGCTCAGCCCGGCCAGCTCCCTGGTCCCGGCCTCGGGCGGCTCCAAACCGGCAAGTATCAACAGGTACCGGGGAATGCCTCCGCTCGCCTCATACCAGCGGCCCCGCTGCGCCGGGCTGGCGCTCGCCTCATACCAGCGGCCCCGCTGCGCCGGGCCGGCGCTCGCCTCATACCAGCGGCCCCGCTGCGCCGGGCGGGCGCGAACCGGGGCCAGCAGCTCATCGGCCTCCTGCGGGGTCAGCGGGCCGAGTTCCAGCCGCACGGTCCGGTAGCCGTTGTCGTACAACGCCGAGCTCAGCATGGCCGGCGCCTGCGCCGGACGGTAGGCCACCACCAGCATCAGCCACGGCACGGGCCGCTCACGCAACCGGACCAGAAACTCAACCGTGGCGGGATCGGCGAGGTGCAGGTCATCGAGTACCAGCACCAGTCCCGGCGGCTCGGCAAGCTTCCGCAGCGCCGAACCGATCTCGCGGGCCAGCCGGCGCGGTTCGGCGCGCTCATCAGGCTCAGGCAGGTGGTCGCCGAGCGCGTCCACCAGGGGTCGCAGCGCCCAACCGTCCTCTTGCGCATCCACCTGGCTGTGCTCGGTGGCCCGGGCGTAGAGCACCTTTTGCCCGCGCCGGCCGGCGGCCTCGGCCAGCCGGGCGAGCAGCAGTGTCTTGCCAACGCCCGGTTCACCCACCACCTCGACCACCGGCGGCAGACCGTCGCCACGCAACCCGTCCAGGGCCCGCTGCACCCGGTCACGCCACTTGTCCCAGCCAACCATCGAACGCGATGGCTCCAGCACGCGCCCCAGGATAGTCGATTATCCAAAGCCAATCTACAGCCGTCGATCACTACGGGCACGGTAAGCAGGCGGTACAGCCCCAGCAACGGTCGCCAGATTGCTCGGCCCGTAGATCGAGGTGAGCACGCCTACCGGCCGATAGGCAAGCGCGGGAATCTGGTTACCTTCCTCGCAGTTAGGCCGGATCGGCTGATGCGGGCGCAGCGTCGGTCAGCCGCTCGGGCTCACCGCCGAAGCCGGAACCATGTAAATCTGTCATCCGAATAGGCGACCTCGTCACCGGCGGGGATAGGGCCGGCAACTGCCCAAGCCGCATGCCATGCACGTCGCCCTTCGGACATCGGTTACCGGAAATGAAGGTGAAGCCCGGACCACGACGGAGGGCTTGGCGGCAGATCGATGTCTCGCGCGTTCCTCACCGAGGCGAGCGGTAAATCGTCTCGTACTCCTCGTTGAGGAAGCCGGTAAAGGACGGCCAGACGTGCACTGGTTCTTTCTCTTGTTCCATGTAGAGAACTACTTCCGGGTCCGGTGCTGCGCTGTCGCTGAACCAGTACACCAGGTAGCCCTGGTGCATCGCGAACACCAGCGCACCGTCGGGAAGCCGCATCCAGCCGTCGTTCTCGTCGAAGAAGGAGATGGCCCACTCCCGCATCTCCAGGATCCTGGGGAAGAAGGCGTCGGTGCCAACCAGCAACTGCCCGGCCCGCATCCCCATGCCGGCGAGGAACGCGACATATCTCTCTGGCAGGTAATCGACCTGCCAGGCAGCCTGAACCTGCTGGATCGCATCACGGTCAAGACCCGCGACGGCTGACTCGTCGGCCTCGCGAATACGCCGCACGATCTTCTCAACACTGAGCATGGTCATCCAGCCGTGTTTCCTGACATGGCTCAAATTATGGCTCGAATTAGTGCGCGCCTCGGGGCCCGGTGGCGGAAGAAGGGCCAGAAAGGGGGACGGTCGGAAGGCCGCCTGAAGGTACATCTGAGACCACAACTGAAACCAAAACGAGAACGGGAGCCTGGTCCGCGACGGTCCGGGCTCCCGCTTTTGCCTGTTCAGACGAGCGGAGGATACGAGATTCGAACTCGTGAGGGTTTTATCCCAACACGCTTTCCAAGCGTGCGCCCTAGGCCTCTAGGCGAATCCTCCGTCGAGAAGGATAGCGGCCGCTTGGCGTCTCCGCACAACCAGGTATTGTTGCAACGCCCCCGTGCGGCGGCACCCCGTGAACCTCCCCAGGGCCGGAAGGCAGCAAGGATAAGCGGGCTCTACCGGGTGCACGGGGGCCCAAGAAACCCCAATCCCCCAGGGTTGGGGTTTTCGTGCTCTCTAACGGGGGAGGCACCGATGTTGCTGCGAGTTTTAGCCCTCGCCACCGTGATCACGCTGTCAGGCTGCGCCCAGGTGACCCGGGCGCCCAATCTCTCGCCGCCCAGCGAGGAGATCCGCGGCTCGGGTGTAGTGGTAAATGTCACCGGGCTGGGCGAGATCAAGGTTGGGCTCAAGCGTTCGGAGCTGGGCCGGCACCTCAACACGGACCTTCCCGGGTGCAACACTCAGCTGCGGGAGTACCCGCAGAGCAGCCTGGTCTTCACCCCGAGCCCGGATGACCGGCTGGTGCTGATGTGGTTCAACGCGCCGCTGACCACCGCCGAGGGCGTGGCAACGGGGACCCCGCTGGAGAAGGCCAAAGCGGCCTACCCGGGCGCCGCCGAGATCAAGGCGCCGGCGGGCAGCCGCCGATTCGACGGGCTGCTGGTCACCTCGGGCGAGTACGGGTACCTTCTCCTGCACGACGGCAAGACGGTGCAAAAGGCGATCGCCGGCTACACCGAGTACCTGCACCAGCTCTTCGATTCTGGTTTCGGAGTCTGCTGACCCGTCGTGTAACCTCTTCGACGGTGGTGTGTCCGAGTGGCCTAAGGAGCACGCCTCGAAAGCGTGTGACGTCGCAAGGCGTCCGCGGGTTCAAATCCCGCCGCCACCGCCAATCTTCCTTCGGGCGTTGTGCGAAGATCGCGCTATGAGCACGCATATCGGCGCGAAGCCCGGCGAGATCGCGGAGCGGGTGCTGCTGCCCGGCGATCCGCTGCGGGCGAAGTGGATCGCGGAGCATTTTCTCGAGGATTCGAAGTGCTACTCGACTGTCCGCAACATGTTCGGCTTCACCGGCGCGTACAAGGGCGTTCAGGTGTCGGTTCAGGGCTCGGGCATGGGCATGCCCTCAGCGTCGATCTACGCACACGAGCTGATCAACGACTACGGGGTGAAGACCCTGATCCGGGTGGGTTCGTGCGGCGCGCTCTCCGACGCGCTCAGTCTCCGTGACGTCGTGGCGGCGATCGGTTCGAGCACCGACTCGAACATGAACCGGATGCGCTTCGACGGGCTGATCGATTATGCGCCGGTCGCCGATTTCGGGCTGCTGCGCACGGCGGTGGAGGTGGCCGAGCGGCGCGGGATCGAGATGCATGTCGGCCCGATCCTTGCCGCCGACGCGTTTTACACCGACCGCCCTGACCTTTACGACACCCTCGCCGACTACGGCGTACTCGCTGTCGAGATGGAGTCGGCGGCGCTTTACACGATCGCCGCCCGGTTCAAGGCCCGGGCGTTGACGATCCTGACCGTCAGCGATCACATCAAGCGCGGCGAGGCGACGAGCGCTGAGGATCGGGAGCAGACCTTCTCCCAGATGGTGGAGATCGCCCTGGACACGATTGTGGCCAAGGCGACCCCCTAGGCGAGCGTGATTTTCAGGTCGTCCGCCTCGAGCTTGGGCGCTTTCACCCAAACCAGCTCGATGTCCGGGTCGGTGAACACGATCTCGAACGGCAGCGGGATCGGCGGCGGCGGAGTCTGCGGCGTGAACTCCACCGGTATCGGGCCGAGGTTGGCTTTGAAGCGGCTGGTGTAGAACTCGACCCCGCCGCCCGACACGGTCAGCGTGCTGCTGCGCAGGTCGATGTCGTGGCCGTCATTACCGTAGACGTGCAGCAGGAAGTCGCTCGTGGCCGATTCGTTCAGCGTGAACTTGAGCGATCGGATCGTTCCGGACTTGGTGGGCATGTCGACCACACCCTGGAAGGTGAGGTTGAGCATTGATATCCGGGTGCCGGTCATTTTCGACGGCTTCTCCCCCACGGGTATCTGGTCGGCCGCGGCCGGAAGCAGCTTGGCCTGCGGGGCCGCCGGCGTCTTGGTCCCGCCCGGACCCGGATTCCCCGGCCCTTCGGGACCGCCCGGCCCTCCGGTGCTCGTCGGGCACGGCACCGGCCTGGGTGATGGGTCCGGATCCGTAATCGGCGAAGCGCTCGGACTCGGCGTACCGCCCCCTCCGGTGATCAATCGACCGAAGAAGTCGACGATCTGGCCGACGATCCCGGTGCCTCCGCCTCCGCCGCCACCGCCGGATGGCGACGGCGATGGCGACGGCGACGGGCTGGCCGCCGGTGGCGGGCACGGATCGGCCGCTTCAGCTCGCGCCGGCGCTCCCGTCACCGCCAGCATGCTCGCGCTCATAGCCACGACCAGCAGAATCAGGGCTGCGTGCCGCGGTGATGGCACTTTTGGGCTTTCTTCAACATCATCCGGGGGTACCCCCGAAGCCTCCTGCTCATCGACCACGGTCTCGTGATTCCAAGCGAAGATCAGCCCGCCGCCCGCGACGCCGAGCAGCGTCCCGAGGAAGAAGCCGCCCAGGTTGACCCCGATCAGCGCGTACACGGCGACGAACGTCGCGATCAGCCCGTAGAAGTGCCGTTGCGCTTGCAGGAACCAGGCGAGCGGCCCGGTGATGAACAGCGCGAAGGCGATCAGGTAGGCGGTGAAGCCCTCCTGCCCGACCGCGATCTTCCCGCCCTGCAGTTCAAGGTTCATCGAGGCGACGATTTCGAGGCCCGCCAGCATGGTCAGGAGTCCGCCCCAGAACGGCCGGCTTCGCCTCCACGAGCGGAACCGTTGCCAGAAGGTCACGGATGCCTCCAACGGTTGCGTGGGTCCGTCCGCTCCGGCGTTCGGACCCACTGATGGACGGACGGACTAGGGAAGCTTGAAGCACTCGACGCCGTCGGCCTTCAGGCTCAGCGTCATGTTGGTCAGGTGGAACTTCGCCGCGAACGTGCTGTAGAAGCGCTGGTTCAGCCCGTCGATGACGGCGGTGTCCGCCTCCTGGCCGAACATCCCGACCAGCTTGTCCTTGTCCGGTGGCGTGCCGCCCTCGGTGAGTTCGGAGGCGTCGGTCCCGATCCGGATGTTCTCGAACGTCGCGTCCCCGGACAGATAGTCGAGCGCGATGATCAGATTCTCGGCGCGTACCGGCTTGCCCTTCTGCGTGCCGCCCCGAATCGTGAGCACGAGTGGCGTTCCGGGTACCTTCACCGACTGGCACAGATTCGTGATGTCCGCGATCGCGATCTGCGAGATCGCCACCGGTATCTGTTGCCCCTTCACCGTCTCGACGGTGCCGCCCCACTGGCTGAAGCCCGTGGCGTCGAGCTTGTCCGCGGACAGCATCGCGGTCTGCCCTGACACGTGCATCTGCATGGGGATCGCACCGCTGGCGATGCCGCCCATGACCGCGCTGACGGCGATGGTGGCCGGAACCACCACGGCGGCGAAGCGCCGCCATCTGGTACGCCCCAGTACCAGATTGCCTTGCGAGTCCTTCACTTAGACCTCCTCGCGATGGATGACCCCGTGGCGCGGCGCGCCAACGGGAAAGCCGGCGGGCGCGATTCGTCTCTCGCGCGCCGGTGATGCCGATGTTTCCGGCTTATGACGCGCGCCACAAGGGTCTAGCTACTGGCCGGTAACAGACTGGGTGATGAAGTGGCGCCTTCAACTACTTTCGGTAGATGATCCGGTCCTGCTATCTGTCCGTCTGTCCGGTTAGAGGTACGCCGGTGATCACGCACCGTAGAGGTTTGCCTATGGATAACGGTTTCGTAACGAACGCTCGACCGACTCGCCCGGAATCGTCCATACATCCAAAGATCAAGCACCGAGGCGTGCCGGCTACGCCCCTATCGCAGCAGCCGGCACACCAATAAGGTGGTTCCACTGCCGTCGAACGACGTCAAACTAGCGCCGCTCCTCCGCTGGGTGCGAGCCACGGATCGGACTGGAACCAACAGGAATGCTACGCAACATAGTCGACTATGTCTAGTGGCTGTACATGGGAGTTGATTCGTACGTAAGGCAGTGATCTACTACTGGGGCGAGCCATGGGAGATGACTGAATGACTGCGAAGTACGAGAAGCTGGCAAACGCCATCCGTGATCAGATCAAGTCCGGGGAGCTCAAACCCGGGGACAAGCTGCCCTCCATCAGCCAGCTCAGGGACGAGTTCAAAGTCAGCTACGGTTCCGTCCGCGGCGCCATGCTGGTACTCAAGGCCGAGAAGCTGGTGGAAGGGCGCCAGGGCGACGGAGTCTTCGTCCGCGACCCGAAGCAAAAGGACTGACCCCCAAGCGCAGAGCGCCCGGGCCAAGGGCTAACTCTCCACGCAAGGACTGACAACACGAGAGCGTCCCGGCGTTCCCCCCGCACGCCGGAACATGGCGTCCCGCCACAAAGCCAAAGACCCCCTGAGTTGCGACTCAGGGGGTCTTGTCGTGTGCGGTTGAATCTCCACCGCTCCGTCCGATGTGGAATCGAAAATGTCGCCGACAGTGGCGGGCACCGTTGTGCCCGCCACAGCCGGTCCTGACTGCCGGCCCTGACTTTCGTCAGGGGCGGGTCCCGACCGACGATCGGTGCGCCCACCCGGCCTGTTCCGGGAAGCTGGATACCAGACAGCGGGAGTCAGAGTTCGAATTCCCGAACCGTCGTTCTCTGCCCGGCTCTCCAACGCCGCGGAGCCGGGCAGAGCCATGCCTAGGAGAAATCTTGCTGAAAACCGCTCGTGCCGCGATCGTGACCGCTCTTGCCACCGCAGCCGTTTTTGTCGGAATCCAGCTCGCCCAATCCGCACCGGCCCACGCCGCCACCAACATCCCCACCGCTCCGTGTTCTGTGAGCGGGGTCACCGACGCCGACAACGCGCTCGCCCAGGAACTGTCGCCCAAGCTCAAGGCCAAGCTGTCCGGCCACATCGACGGGTATCAGGTCTCCTGCGCCCGGTCCGTCGTTGAGCAGGTTAAGCACCGCGGCCTGGACCAGCGCGCTGCCACGATCGCCCTGGCGACAACGATCGTTGAGGGCAACATCCACAACTACAACCTCGCCGTCGACTACGACAGCCTGGGCCTGTACCAGCAGCGCCCGTCGGCCGGCTGGGGCACCGCGTCGCAGATCACCGACCCGGCCCACTCCACCGATGCCTTCCTCGACGGGATGATCAAGGCCTACCCCCACGACGGCTGGAAGAACGCCCCGGTCGGCGACGTGGCGCAGAAGGTCCAGATCTCCGCCTTCCCCGGCCGCTACCAGGTGCAGGCCGACGACGCCGCCACCATCTCCGCGGCGCTGTGGGGCTGACGCCCGGCCAGACGCCCGGAAACACTCAGACGGGTGGGTTTCCCCACGCAAGCGAAAGCCCTCCGAACCTCACGGTTCGGAGGGCATTTTGCGCGGCTGAAGGGATTCGAACCCCTAACCTTTTGATCCGTAGTCAAATGCTCTATCCGTTGAGCTACAGCCGCAGGTGCTCGACAAGCATACACAACCGTTGTGGCGCGGAGGCTCCGGGATTCGAACCCGGGAGGGGCTTAGGACCCCAACCGCATTAGCAGTGCGGCGCCATAGACCGAACTAGGCGAAGCCTCCAAGCGGACAGACACAAGACCATCCGCCGGACGAGAATACCGTGCCCCCTCCGGGTTGAGCAAAGCGACTATCCTGCCGCCACGGGGATCGATCCTGAAACCCGTGTGCTCCCTTCCCCTTCATCCGTCTTGAGGAAGCATGCGACAAACACCCCTCGCCCTTCGGGCGCTCATGATCACCGCTGCGGTGATCGCCACCACCTCCGGGCTGACCGCCACGGCCGCGTCGGCCGAGACCACGGGCACGATCACCGGCAGATTCACCACCTCCGACGGCGCCGGCGTACCCGCCTCGGTCGTTGTGTCCGGACCGACCTTCGCCTTCACCGCAACCGGCCTTGACGGCTCGTACGCCCTCACCGGTCTCGCGGAAGGCACCTACCGGGTCAGGTTCGCGCCCGCCGGACGGCCGATACAGTACGCCTACAGCACCGCCAACTTCGCCCAGGCGGCCCTGATCGAGGTCACCGCCGGGCAGACGGCGACGGTCAACGACACGCTACTGCCGCTCGGGCACATCTCCGGGCGTTTCCTGAATCCCGACGGCAGTGGCGTTGGCAGCGCATTTGTCACCGCGCTCTCGGCCGACTTCGCCAACCCGTCCGCCCACACCTTCACCGCCCCGGACGGGGCCTACACCCTGAACGTACTGCCGGGCCAATACAAGGTCAGCTTCCAGCCGAACGGCGGCGGTCTGACCCAGTACGCCTACTCCACCACCAACTGGGCCACGGCCCAGATCTTCACGGTCGCCGCCGATCAGACGGTGACGGTGGACGACACCCTGATCGAGACTGGATCGATCTCCGGACGCGTGACCGCCGCCACCGGCGAGGCGGTGGCGAACGCGCAGATCACCGCCGTCGGCAACGGCATCTTCGCCAGCGGTCGCACCGACGCCTCCGGCAACTACTCGATCACGGGCCTGCAGCCCGGTGACTACCAGATCGCGATCGAGACATCGCCGGGAATGCGGATGTACGCCCCACAGACCCGATCGCAGGAACAGGCCCAGGTCTACCAGGTCACGGGCGGGCAGGTGAACACGGTCGACGTCACGTTGCTGCCGACCGGGACCGTGACCGGGCGCTTCACCCAGAACGGAACCGGCGTGTCAGGAGTCGATGTCCGGCTCCGCAACCAACACGGGTCCGGCTTCACCAGAACCGACATGTCTGGCAACTACCGGCTTGACCACGTCTTCGCCGGCGACGGTTACCTGGTCGAGTTCGACCGCTTCGACCTGAAGATCCACCAGTGGGCCTTCGGCGAAACGACCCAAGCGAGGGCCGACGTCTTCACCCTCGCGCCGGGCGCGACGCTGACCGTCAACGATGAGCGCCTCCCCACGGGCACGGTGCGCATCACCGCCCGGGACTCCCTCACCGGTACCCAGATCCAAGAGCTGTACGCCGAGGCGCTGCCGTTCAGTGGTCGCGCGGAGGACGGCGTGATCACCATGACCGACATCCCGATCGGCACCTACCGGATGGGAATCTTCTCGCCCGACTACGAGTCGCACGACGTGGAGATCACCGTCAGGGAGGGCGAGCAGGCCGATGTCGCGGTCGAACTCGATCCCCTGGCGAAGGTGCGGGTGAGCGTCGTAGACGCGGTTTCCGGCGCACCGGTGCCGGGCATGTGCGTGATCCGGTTGACGCCCACGCACGCGACCCGGCCCGACGGGTGCGACGGCAGCACCGACGGCGAGGGCAAGCTGGAGATGTTGACGCACGCCGGCGACTACAACCTGATGGCGATACCCGAAATCGCCAGCGGCTACGGCATGCAATGGGTCGGCCCCTCCGGCGGGACCGGCGACCAGCGGCAAGCCGCGCTCATCTCGGTGGCCAAGGGGCAGACCGTCAGCGCACCCACGATCCGGCTCGACCGGGCCGGATCCATCACCGGCACGGTCACCAGTGAGACCGGCCAGCCGATGCGCAGGGGCCGGGTCACCTTCCTCACCTCCCACTCCGGGCTCGGTGGCGAGATCGGCCCGGAGGCCGGCATCGGTCAGGACGGGACCTACCGGCTCGACGGGCTCGGGCCGTACGAGTGGCCGCTGCTGGTGGCCTCGGAGGATCACGCGCCGCAGTGGAGCGGGGTCGAAGGCAGCCGGTTCGACGCCGTAAAGGTCCCCGTCACCTCGGGCGGGTCCGCGATCTACGACCACGTGGCGCAGGTGGGGACCACCATCACCGGGACCGTCCGGGACAGCTCCGGCTCGGCAATGGACGGATATCTCAACGTCTTCAACGCCGAGACGGGCGACTTCTCCGGGCAGGTATTCGCGGATGGGGTCACGCCGTTCTCGGTGCGAGTCCTGAACCAGCAGCAGGTGAAGGTCGAGCTGAACAACTCCTGGTACCTGGGGAGGTCCTTCGCCCACTCCGGCCGGGTAGTGGTTGGCAGTCGCGAGGTCACGCTGCACATGTGCATGGCGGGGCCGGACATCCTGCGCCCCTGCAAGCCATAAACACAACTGGGGCGCGGTCAGGTGACCGCGCCCCAGTTTTTCTATATCCAGTTGTGCTTTGTGGACTATGCGCCGATCGAGACGAGGGTGCGCCCGATGGCCGCGCTCCCGTCCGTGTAGGACACGATGCCCAGGTAACGGTTGCCGGCGGTGAGACCCGACCACGCGAGCGTGATCGAAGTCCGGCCGGCGATGGTCACCGGCTGGGAGGCCGGGTTGACCGTGAGGTTGCCCGCGTCCACGTCCTGGACGGCGAACGCGTGGTGCGTGATCGGCGGGATGGCACCGGTGTGGGCGAAGAGCACCACATAGATGTCATAGGTCCCCGCCTGTGTGAAGGTGATCGACTCCTCCGTCGTGCCTCCGGCGCTCTGGCCGAACAGCGCCCCGCCGCGGTAGGCGAACAGGTCGACGTCCGTCCCCGCGGGCACGTCCGCATCGAACGTGGCGAAGCGTGCAAGCTGGGTACCTGCCGGAACCGTCACCGTGATCTTCTTGACGCCAGGGCTTTCGGCCGGGGCGTTCGGGTTGAACCCGGTGTCGTCGCCCGCGAAGGCGAGCGCCGTCTGGGACGAGGCGGCAAGGCCGGAGACCTTGGTCGACAGCGTCCCGGCGATGCCGGAGACCAGCGGCTGCTGCGAGGAGCCGCTGGCGCCGGTGCCGGTTACCTCCACCGCCGCCGCGACGCCCACCGGGCGAACGGCGATCGGGCTGGTGACCGTGTGCCTGCCGGTGCCGATCTCCTTGAGGGTCAGCGAGCCGAAGGCGTAGCTGCTGAGCGCGGCCGTGGTGCGGGTGATGGTCACCTTGAAGGTGGCCGTCTTCCCGGGAAGAACCACCAGCACCGGCTTGTCCACCTTTACCTTGAACCCGGCCGGAGCCTTGACCACGGGAAGGTAGACGCCGACCTTCTTGCTGACGTTCTTGACCGTCCTGGTGATGGTCTGAGACCCCGCCAGGTCGCCGACGGCGATCGAGGCGTAGTTCAGGTCACTGGGGTCGATCGATCCCTGCTGCTGGCAGAATTCCGGCGCAGTGATGAGCTGGAACTGGCCCAGCCCGCAGCCGTACTTGATCCATTCGGCCGGGCCGGAGTCGTAGACAAGGCCCGGGTCGAACGCGCTGCCCGGGACGACGTGACCCGCACCGAAGTTGAGCGGGGTGGCGTCGCCGAAGGGCCACTGGATCGTCTTACCGGAAGTGTCCTTGGTGGACGCTGTGGTCATCATTGCCGACTTCACGGCCATCGGTGACCACGTGGGGTTCTTCGCCTTGATCAGCGTTGCGATACCGGCGATGTGCGGCGAGGACATCGAGGTGCCCGAGTAGGCGTCGAAGTCCCGGCCGGCGTTGCCGGGCGGAGCCACCGAGGCGATGACGTCCACACCGGGGGCGGTGATGTCCGGCTTGAGCAGGTCGCCGTTGCCGGCCAGAGCCGGGCCGAACGACGAGAAGCCCGCCATCGCCGGGGCCGTCACCGGGTTGGGGTCGGTCACCGACATCGACGCCGTCGCACCAGCGGTAGCGGCGTACGCCTTGATCGGCGCGGCCTGGGTCGCGGAGATGTGGATGGTCGGGACGTAGTGCCAGTCACCGTTGATCGACTGGGCATCGCTGGTGTTGGCCAGGACCATGCCGGCCCCACCGGCGTCCTTTACCGCGAGGCTCTTCGCCACGCGGTCGAAGACACCGCGGTCACACACCACGATCTTGCCGGCGGTCTTCGCCGGGTCGAGCGTGCCCGGACCGCACAGCACCAGGTTGGTCGGGTTCGCCCCGGCGAGACCCACCGCCGAGGACAGGACGAGCGGCGAGGACGCCACCGCCGGCGGGATCACACCCACGTTGGTGGTCGCCTGGCCGTTGCCCAGGGTCAGGGTCTTGCCGTTGCCACGGTTGTGCGTGCTTGCCGCCACCGTGGTCAGCCACGGCGAGTTGTGCGCGACGCTTGACGCCCCGACCGTGTCACCGGAGTTACCGGCGGAGGCGGACACGAAGACACCCGCTGCCGCGGCGTTGAAGAACGCGATCTCAGCGGCGTCCACGACGAACGTCCGCGATCCCGAGATCGAGTAGTTGATCACGTCGACACCGTCGGCGACAGCCTGGTTGATGGCCGCGACGAGGTCGGCCGTGGAGCCGCTCGCGGTGCCGTCCGGCTGCTCCCACAGCGCCTTGTACATGGCGACGCGGGCCGCCGGTGCCACGCCCGAGCTGTTGCCCACGTTGAACCCGCTGATGGTGACGGGCACGTTGAAGTTGCCCGCCGCTGTCGACGCGGTGTGTGAGCCGTGGCCGTTGAAGTCGCGCGGCGAGAGGAACTCATAGTCCCCCACCGCGCCACCGCCGGCCTCGATGCCGTCCTTGTAGTACCGGGCACCGATCAGCTTGTTGTTGCAGGCGATCGTGGCGCCCGGGTCGGACGCCTGCCCGGTGTCGCAGGTGCCGGACCACTTCGCCGCGATTGTCGCGGCGTCCGGGCGCGGCTCGCTCAGCGGCGCGAAAGCCGGATTCTCCGGCCAGACGCCACTGTCGACGATGCCGACGATCATGCCTTCACCGGCGTGCTCGTCGCCCCGGAACTGCTTCTCCCACACACCCTTGTTGCCAGTCAGCCCGAGGAAATCACGCGTCGTGGTGGTGTCGGCGTGGACAATCTGGTCCTTCCACACGTTGACCACACCGGCGGTGTTCCTCAGCCGGAGCACCTCGGCGGGGGTGAGCTTGGCGGCGAAGCCGTTGAACACCACCCCGTAGTCGGTGACCTTGCGGGCCGTGCTGACCTGTGAGGCACGCAGTGCGCCGTCGTGCTCGCTACGAAGCCTTGACAGCCACTGCTGGGCCACCGCAGATTTCGCGTTGACCTTCTCCCCCTCAGCGGGCGCGGTTGAGTCGTTGGTTGCCAGCGGTTCGCTACTGGTCTGCACCAGGTACACCGCCAGTCCGCCGTCCCCTTGCGGGGCGGCTTGCGCTCCACCGGTCGCGGACGCCAACATTGTGGCGGTCGCGATGATGGAGACAGCCATCGCGGCCGGGCGTTTGCCGGCCAATCGATTCAGCTTCAAGGGGTTGCTCCTCTGCCTCCCTGCGGGCAGTACCTGTGAACCTGTTATTTCACAGGGCCCATGAGGCGCGAGCCTATGGTGAATGACTCCTTACCGAAGCCTTTACTTCATAACGATTCGGTCACGCGGTCCAATTTAGATAGTCGGCCAGCAGGACATACCCAACAAAAGCCACGATATCCAGGATGGTGTGCGCCACGATCAGAGGCGTTATGCGTTGCCATTTCACGAATACAAGTGCGAACACAATACCCATCACAGCATTGCCGATGAATGCCCCGAAGCCCTGATAAAGGTGGTAGGAGCCGCGAAGCAGCGCGCTGGCGACAATGACCCACGGCAACGACCACATTGTGCGCAGGCGAGTCATCAGATAGCCGACGACCACCACCTCTTCCAGAATCGCGTTCTCCAGCGCCGCGAGCACCAGCACCGGCACCGCCCACCACACTTCTGGCAGCCCGGCCGGGATCACGTTGGCATTGATTCCCAGCGCGCGCGCCGCAAAATACAGGCCCAGCCCCGGCAGGCCGATCAGGGCGGCAAGGCCGGCGCCCATGGAGACGTCGAAACCCCAGCGCCGCCGGTCCACGCCCAGCAGACCCCGAGCCCCGCCTGGATCCCGGTTCATCAGGTGCCAGGCGAGCGCGACCGGTACCAAAGCAAAAAATATCCGCAAAAGCTGGTAGGTCAGGTCTAAATAGGGCCGGTCGGGCGCCAGGGATGTGTTCAGCGGAGCTGTCTGCTGGCTCAGCGGCTTCGGTGCGGTCAGCTTGGCGACCAGGCTAACTATGGAATAGACGGCTGACTGTCCTAATGAGACTCCCAGCACGAGGATCAACTCGTTGCGCCGTTGGACCCTTAACTCCGCCACGATTAGGAAGGATCGCACACACTGTGCGACGCCGTCCCCGACTCGGCGGGCATTGTCTGCCGATGTGAGCGACCTTCAGCGCCTGTTGAAAGAGAGCTGGACTCTGGTCGAGGAGCAGCAAGAAAGGATGTCCGGGTACTTCTATGCCCGGATTTTCCTAAAACAACCTTCCATCAGGGAAATGTTCCCGGTCACCATGGACGTGCAACGGGCACGCCTGCTCGGCGCCATCGTCACCGCGGTCCAGGCGGTCGACAACCCCGAACGCTTCGACGAGTACCTGCGCGGGCTCGGTCGCGATCACCGCAAATTCCACGTGCTGGCGGAGCAGTACGAGATCGTCGGAGCCGCCCTGATCGAGTCGTTGCGCGCCTTCGCCGGCGAGCAGTGGACCCCCGAATTCGACCAGGCCTGGCGCGACGCCTACGACGTCATCGCGCGCAAGATGCTCGCCGGAGCCGAAGCCGACTGCAACCCGGCATGGTGGCACGCCGAAGTGACCGCGCACGAGCGGCGCTCCCGCGACATCGCGGTGATGACGGTGAAACCGTTGCAGCAGTTGAACTACCGGGCCGGGCAGTACGTGTCGATCGAGTCCCCCGCGCACCACCCGCGGGTGTGGCGCACCTACAGCGTGGCCAACGCACCCCGCGCCGACGGCACCATGGAGTTCCACATCCGCGCCCTCGGCGCCGGCTGGCTGTCCGGCGCGCTGGTCCGCCGGATCAAAGCCGGCGAGCTGATCCGCCTCGCCGCGCCGATGGGCACCATGGTCCTGGACAGGCGCTCCACCCGCGACATCGTCTTCATGGCCGGCGGCACCGGGCTCGCCCCGATCCGCGCGCTGCTCGAAGAACTCACCACGTTCAACCGCACCCGCTGGGTGCACATGTTCTTCGGCGTGAAGGACCGGCAGGACCTCTACGACCTGCCATACCTTCAGGCGCTGGCCGAGTCCTACCCGTGGCTGTCGGTGGTTCCCGTCTGCAGCAACGATCCCGACTGGGGTGGCGAGGTCGGCACCATCGCCGACGTGGTCTCCCGCTTCGGGCCGTGGCGCGAACACGACTTCTTCGTGTCGGGGTCACCAGCCATGATCCGTACGTCGTTGCGGGCGCTGAGCAACCTGCAGGTGCCGCACACCCGCGTCCGGTACGACGCGTTCAGCGATCACTGATCCGCGCTTCTGAACCGCCACTGCAACTGGAAGCGGGCGTTGAGCGCCGGATCCTCGGTGCGCCACGTGAACACCTCGAGATCGCCGTCGCGCTCCCGGACTATCGGCGTGCGCAGCGGCGCCTCCTCGGCCGCCATCGACGTCTCCACACCCCACACCTGAGGGCCGAGCCTGGCCGGGAAACGCATCTGCACCACCAGCCGGCGGGTGGGCAACCGCACCGCCCGCTCGAACCACGTGCCCCACTTGATGTCGCTGACGCGGTAGCTGTACTCCACCGTCGTGCGCTCGCCCGGGTACAGCGGGAACCGGCCGTCGTCGTTCTCGAACAGCAGCCAGATCTCCTTGAAGGCGTCGCGGTCCACCTTTACCCGCCAGTGCATTGACTCGGTCGCGCCCTGCTCGCCACACTCGGCGACAAGGCCCAGCTCGTCGACTGTCAGGGGGTGGATGCGGTGGTGCGAATTGGAGCGCTGCGGCTGCCCCGGGTACCGGTCGACCGAGACCCTCATCAGGTAACGGGTCACCGGGTCGCCTCCGGCGTTGTAAAGCGCGCGCCGTACCACGAGCTGGTAGGTGTCCTTCTCGTAGGTCAGCCGCGCCTCCTCGAGCTCGATGACGAGCCCGGCGCCCGGCGGCAGCCACTGGCTCGGCACCGCCGGCTCGCGGGTCAGCAGCGTCATCGCGCCACGCACCTGGCGCGCCTCGTCGTACTCCTGGAAGCGCCGCCAGATCGCTCCGCTCGCGCCGAGCACCGCCTCGGCCCGCCGGGCGAAGTCCTCCGTCGGCCTATGTCGACGGCCCTCTATGTGGCTTATATAGGAGGGATCGAATCCCATCCGGGCCGCCAACTGCTTCTTGGTCATGCCCCGATCGACGCGCCAGCGGGCCAGCTCATTTGCGAAAGCCTCGGCCGCCCGCTCCACCGGCGACACGTTCATGTAGTTCATTCTTCGCGTGACCTGCTTGATCCGCTGAGAACTGGTGATTTCCTGACGAATGCCTTGACAGGCCCGATGGGTGACAGTCCGTAATTTGTCTCCCAGCAAGTCTGGTTAGGCTAGCCTTAGCGGGGTATTGTTTGTCGGTCATGGCAAAGCCGTGACACGACGGCACGAGGCGACCTGGAAGTGAGGTGGCGAGCGACGGTGGGCATACTCATTTCCGACCCAGCGACTGCGCTCAGCCCCCTGACCGTCACTCTAAGTGCGCTCGAGTCTCGCCAGGGTCTGTCTGATCCCCTGATCGTGACAGACCATGAAGGATGGACTTCCGCCACCGATCTCATCTCCGGCGTGGCCCTTCCGGAGCTGTTCGCAGGGCCGCAAAGACGCTGGGGCGCCGCGCCCCACGCCGCCGCAGCGCTGGCGTGGAAGTCGTACACGTACTGGCTGACCCTGCCGGTGGTGCTGTCGTGGGCGGTCTCCAGGCGTGTGCCGCTGGTGGACCCGCAGCACATGCTGGTGCGCCTTGACTCAGACTCGCCCCTGCTGCGCATCGGGTTCAGCCGGCTGCAGCTGGCCGTGGCCGCCGACGACCCGATCGCCACCCGGCCCGAGGTCGCCGTCATCGGCGACGACAACCTGCTGCTCAAGATGATGCGGGTCAGCCTGCTCGACCACCACCTGGAGCCGCTGGCCGAGCGCATCCAGGAAGCGGTCAAGGTGGGCAAGCACAACCTGCGCGGCTCGATCGCCTCCGGCATCGCCTACGGCGTTCTCCGCGCCGCCAAAGCCCTACCGCATCTCTGGGTGGAGAGCGGCTCTGCACCCAAAGACGCACGCGCGATGCCCAGCACGCCTACAGGCGCGATGCCAAGCGCGTCGGCGACCCCGAGCCAGACAATCATGACGGTCCTGGAGGCGCTGGGCCTTGAGGACCTGATCGAGCTGGTGCCGGGCGCGCAAGGGCCCGAGGTGCGGCGCAAGACATGCTGCCTCGCGTTCACGCTCCCCGAGCCCAAAATCTGCTCCGGCTGCTGCCTCAGGACTTCTTGAGCGGCAACACGATCAGGCGCGCCTGCGGCTTGTCCCCACTCTTCGGCCCGGACAGCGCGATCGCCGCACCCGCTTTGATCTCGCTGGACTGGATCGACGCCCGCTTCTCGATCACCCGCAACTCCGGGTGGAAGGTCCAGGTCATCGTGAAGCCATCGGATGATTTTACGGTGACCGAGTCACCGGTGATCGCCGTGACCTCGCCGCGCTGCACCATGACGGTGACCGGACCGTCCTTGGTCTGAACCACCGCCTCGCCGTGCAAAACGTTGCGGTTCAACAACACCTTCTGCGGGTGGCGCTTGTCCCACCGTGAGCGATCCTTTCCCTTGGGAGAAGGGGTTGGACTGGGCTGCGCGGCGGCCAGGTCGTCCGGTTCGACACCGATCGCCGCCAGCGCCTCGGACTCCGCCGTGGCCACCAGCGCGGGCGCGGCGGACGGGCCGCCGCACGCGGTGAGCAGAGCCGCCGCGAACACCACGACGCAAAGCGCAAGTTTCTTCATGCCCACCAGGGTGCCCCGGCCCGGCTAGGACTAGGTCAGTCGACGGTATGGGGAAGGTAAACAGTGAACCGAGCCCCGCCCTCCGGGGCGTGCCCGGCCTCGATGGCGCCGCCGAGACGCCTCGCCAGGGCGGCGACAAGGGCGAGGCCGAGTCCACTGCCGACCTTGCGGATTCCTTGGTACCGCTGATAAAGCGCCCCGCGTTCGAAGGCGACGGCGAGGTCGTCGTCGGTCAGGCCGGGACCCCCGTCGCGTACCTCCACCACGGCACGCCGCTGGTCGGCGCTGACCGCGAGCACTATCGGCCGCCCGGGCGGCACCACCCGAAGCGCGTTCTCCACGAGACCGTCGACGATCTGGCGCAGCCGCACCGGATCGGTCCGCACCATGATCGGATAATTGGGCTGCGCGACCCGCAGTTCCACCCCCAGCTGAGCGCATCTCGGGGCGAAAGCCAGACCCGCCGCACGGATCAGGTCGGACAGGTCCACGTCGCCCGGCTCGATCGCGAAGTCGGCGGCCTCCAGGCGGGCAAGGGAAAGCAGGTCGGCGACGAGGCGGTCGAGGCGTTCGGCCTCGGACAGGATGGTCGTTCCCACCGAGGACGTCGAATCCTGGTCCACCATCCCATCGGTGAGCGCTTCCGCGTACCCCCTGATGGTTGTCAAAGGCGTGCGCAGCTCATGCGAGATCGAAAGCAGGAATTCCCGTTGCCGCCCTTCGCTTGTCGTCAGCGCCTCGGCAAGCTCGTTGATGGACAGGGCAAGGCGCTCCACCTCAGCGGGCGGTTCGACGCTGAGCCGCACGCTACGGTCCCCGGCCGACAGGCGCGCCGCAGCGATCGCGGCGTTGCGGATCGGGCGGGCCAGCAGGCGGCCGAGCAGGACCCCGGCGAGCACTCCGGATGCGAGGCCGGCAAGAAGGGGTACCCACAAGCTTGTCAAAACCTGGCGTGCAAGGCCGGTGGCCGACGGCCTCGTCAGCACGACGCCCTGCCCGTCGCCCAGCGGGCGCCCTTCGACCATCGAGAGCCGGCCGTTGACCCACACGAACCGTTCGCTGACCCGCTGCCCCTGCGACACCTGCTGGATCACGTTCGCCGGCAGGCCGGACGGGTCGGACCTGCCATCGGCGACGAGGTACATCTCGATGTCCTGGCCGCGCAGCGAGCCGATGGCCGGCCGCTCGTCGAGCACCACCTCGTCGCGCACCACCTTGCGCACGTTCTTGACCCGCAGCAGGGTCGCGATCGCATTGGCTTGCGTGGCAAGGGATTCACGGGCCGCGCGCTCGACGGACTGCGCCGAGAGCGGCACCGCGATCAGGGCTGTGACGAAGACCGAGATGAGCGCGACGACGCAACCGGTGACGACCGCCCGCACCGTGACGTTCGAGCTGCGAACCGTGCTCGGCGAGGCCAGCGCGCGGATCGGGACCGTGAGGTCGGAACGGTTAGTCACCTGCGGTGTACCCGACGCCGCGGACCGTCCGGATGATCGAGGCGGCGTCCCCGAGCTTTGCCCGCACCTGCGCCACATGGACGTCGACCGTGCGGGTGCCGCCGTGGGCCGCGTAACCCCAGACCGCGCTGAGCAGCTCGTCGCGCGTGTAGACCCGGCCGGGCCGGCTCATCAGGTGCGACAGCAGGTCGAACTCGGTGCTGGTCAGGTAGACGGGCACGCCGTCGACACTAACCGCTCGGCTGGCCGGATCGATCCTGACCGCTCCCACCATCTTGGCGCGGTCCGGTTCCGGGCTTCCGGAGGAGCGGCGCAGTACGGCCCGGACCCGCGCGACCAGCTCACGCGGGCTGAACGGCTTGGTCAGGTAGTCGTCGGCGCCCAGCTCCAGGCCGACTATCCGGTCCACCTCGTCGTCGCGCGCGGTGAGGAAGATGATCGGGATCCAGATGTCCTCGGCCCGCAGGCGGCGGCAGATCTCCGTGCCCTCCATGCCCGGCAGGGCGATGTCGAGGATGCAGGCGGCCGGGCGCAGCCGCCGGGCCGCCGCGAGGCCGGCCAACCCATCGGCCTCGATCTCCACCCCGTAGCCGTCGCGTTGCAGGTACATTCTGACCAGCTCGGCGATCGGCCGCTCGTCCTCGACGACGAGGATCAGACCCTTCTCCGTCACCGGAACATAATGTCTGAGGCGTGTAAGAAACAGGTAAGGTTCTTGTCAGGCACGGACCAGGTGATCAGCTTCGTGGCGTCCATGATGCTCGTTGAGCATCCTCGGCCGGAAGATGTGGCTGAAGAGGGCGTCGAGATGCCAGACCTGCTTGGGATGTCCGGCGTGGATCCAGAACCGCTCCCGGATACCGTCGATGGCCGTGGCCGCGAGTTCGATCGCGGACAGGCGCGGGTCGGGATGCCAGGTGATGTTCGACAGGTGCCGGATCTCGGTGTTCAGGTGCAGTCTGAGCCGGCGCAGCACCTTGCTTTCCTGCGTGATGACGAGCCGGCGATAGGTGAGCAACAGGATGAATTCGCGGCCGAGTGGCCGGTCTGGGCGGTGTGCGCGGGTGACCAGCACAGCCGGGTCGTTGGGCTCGATGCACCGGCGAAAGACCGGCATGTGGCGGCTGACCGTCGGCATAGGGATGCCTGCTTCGCTGCAAGCGGGTAGGAACGTCCGCGAGAACATGTCCATGCCAAATCAACGAGTTCCACGGGTAGACGTTGCATTTTCGAACTGGTGTTCGATAGGGTTCTGGTATGACCTTACGGCTGGAGACGAGGGCCCGATCGCTTGCGGGTGAGTTGCTGGAGTGCTGGTGGAATGGCAAATTCGGGCAGGATCAGCGCAGTGATCTCTGGCTGAAGCGGTTCGGAACGGCGTGGTGCGTCGAGGCACGCCACGGCGGCATCGGAGCGGTCAGACACCGCAACTACTTCGGCGACGAGGGGAGTGCCCGCGATCTGCTTGAGACGCTCAAAGCCGAGCACGGTCAGACCTGGAAGTGGGTCCCCAAAGGGTGATCCGCATCCGCGCGCAACAACAGCAACGGTCAGCGAGATGGGCCTTCCAAGGGGTTTGGGGGGCCCATCCCGCTTTTCCAGGTCTGGAACAATGGCGGCATGGTGGAGCCGCGTAGGCTCACGGACGTGTTCAGCTACTCGGTGGCGCAGAACTGGCACGACGGTGTCTGGGTCGCCACCCTGAGCGGAAACCTCGACCTGGCAACTCATCCCGTCATCAGAACCGTCGTCGAGAAGTGCATCGCCGACCACCCGGCCGCCATCGTCATCGACCTCCACGACACGGGCGGCCAAGGCAAACTGCTACTCAGCGTCCTGGCCACGGAACGCCGCCGGGCCGGCAAGCAAATGATCCCGCTCGTCTACACCGCCGGCGAAGCCCTCTATGCGCAGGTCCAAGCATCGCCGCTGCACCGCTTCGTCGACGTCTACCCCACGCTGAACGAGGCGCTCGGGCAAGCCCGGCACGGCCACGCCAACCCGTGGCTGCACCTGTGCCTCGAGCCGGGCCCGCTGACCAGCAGCCTCGCCCGCAACGAGGTCGGTACCGCTTGCCTGGCCTGGGGCCTGCACCACATGCTGCACCCGGCCCGCGTCGTCGTCTCCGAACTGGTCTCCAACGCCATCCAGCACACCGGATCGGCAGTCGAGGTCACCGCCTCCGTCGCCGGCAACCTGCTGCGCATCCGCGTCCACGACCGCAGCCCCGAGCCGCCGGTCCTGCTGGACCCGGCACCACCCGACACGCGGGCGCCACTTGACCTGCGCGGCCAAGGGCTCCAGCTTGTCGCTTCATATGCCAAAGCTTGGGGGTACACACCAACAGCCGAAGGAAAGATCGTATGGGCTACTTTGCCCATCGCCCAAGCCGGCATCGCTGGAAACCAGCCGGACCCCCGCAGGACTCTCCCATCCACATAGGAAGGAGAGAGCCGATGCGAATCCCGCTGTGGCTTGCCTGCGCCGCCTGCGCCCTATCGATGCTGGGCTGCACCATCACTCCGAGCCCTAAGCCATCGCCGCCGTCCCCATCGCCATCGCCATCGCCGTCGCCTTTGGTAGGGGCACTCCGGCGCCCGCTCCAGATTCCACCGATGCCGGGCGACGGCAGTTGCCCCGTCGCCGCGGCCCGCCAGGTCCACCCGGCGTTCGGCCCCGCGGCCGGCCCCGGCCCGGTCTATCCCATCACCGGCGGAAGCGGACCCGGGTTCTTCCCGCCCCTGACCGCGACGGCGGGCGAGTACTCCAAAGCGAAAGTCCTGTGGGTCATCGACTCACAGCGCTACGGCGGGCCGGTCCTCATCCGCGGGGCACGGATGGACGGCGCCGACCCGGTCCGGTTCGAGGAAGGGCAGGACGAGATGTTCCTCCCGGCCGGCGCCGCCGGGGCATGGGCGCCGGGCAGCGACTGGCCCAACTGGCCGTCGTACACGCTTGCGCGCGTGAAGGGCTGCTACGCCTGGCAGGTGGACGGCCAGGACTTCAGCTACACCATCGTGTTCAGGGGTTAGGGAGCTGTCGCACCCGTTTTCAGCCATCGCCTTGACTCACTCGACCGGGAGGTGATCGGCGTGGCGCTTCCAGCCCCCACTGGTGATTGCGGTCTGTGCTGTCCTGGGATTCGGCGCCAGCGCCGGCGCCGTGCCTGCCCAAGCCAAGGGCCAAACCGGCGCGCCCGGCCGGGTCGCGCCGATCGCGTGGGCGCCGTGCGCCGAGGACCGCGCGGTGCAGTGCGGGGCGGTGAAGGTACCGCTTGATTGGGGCCATGCCCGGGGAGCGCAAATCGAGGTGGCCGTGGCCAGGCGCCCGGCCAAAGACCCCGCCGCGCGGATCGGTGTCCTGCTGTTCAACCTGGGCGGGCCGAACGGTTCCGGCGTGGACGATCTGCTGGCGGACGGGTTCTTCAGCGCCTCGCTGCGGCAACGGTTCGACCTGATCGGATTTGATGCCCGGGGCACCGGGCGCAGCCATCCGGTGCTCTGCTCGGGCCGGCTGGTGGCGCAGCGGCCACCGGATGTCCGGACGAGTGCGGCGGAGTTCGATCGGCTCGCGGCCTACAACCGGGCGTTGCGGGAGGACTGCCGCCGCCGGACCGGTCCACTTTACGACCACGTGGACACGGTCAGCGTCGCTCATGACCTGGACCGGATCCGGGCCGCGTTGGGCGAGGACACCATCTCCTTCTACGGGCTGTCTTACGGCTCGTTGCTCGGTCAGGATTACGCCGCGCTCTTCCCGCGGCGGTTGCGGGCGCTGGTACTTGACAGCGTCCTCCACCATCGCCTCGACACCCGGTCCTTTGTGGACACCGCGGCGGCGAACGCGCAGGACTCGTTCGACGAGTTCGTTGCCTGGTGCGGCCGAGACGCCGGATGCGCTCTCCACGCTCGTGACGTGCGGGTGGTGTGGCACGGACTGCTGGCTCGGGCCGCGCTGGGCGAGATTCCATACCCGCCGGACCCGAGCCGCCCGATCCGCCCGGAAGAGCTGATCAATGCCGCGCTCGGCGCTTTCCACGGACCCGACTGGGCGACGGTGGCGCAGATTTTGGCGGCCTTGGATTCGGGGGTACCGATTCCCGCCCCTCCGGCACCACCGGTCACCGAGGTGATCGCCGAACCGTCCGCCGCGATCCGTTGCCACGACTGGAATCTGCGGGCCGCCAGCTATCCCGAGTACGCCGCCCACCAGCGCCGCGCCGCCGTGATCGCACCCGATCTCGAGCTGGGTCCGGCCGCCGGATGGCTTGGCGAATGCCTCGGTATCCCCGCGCCCGCGCCCAGCCGGGACAGCGACGCCCGCCCCGGCTTCGGTGGTCCGGTCCTGCTGGTCAACGCCCTTCACGACCCCGCCACCGGAATCGACTGGGCGAGCAGCGTGGCCGGCCGGCTGGGCCCGGCAGCGGTCCTGCTGACCTACGAGGGTTGGGGCCACGTTGTCTATGGCCGTGGCGAGTGCACCACCGGCGCCGTCGACACCTTCCTCACTGCGCTGATCCAGCCCGCGGCGGGTTCGCGGTGCCCGGCCGCCGGGATCGGGACCACATAGTGGCCACCTCCGAACTGTCCGGCTATGACCTGCTGCGGGTACTGGGTGCGCTGAACCATCCCCATCGCCTGCGCATCCTCGCGACCCTCGCCGGTGGCCGCAACTACGTCAGCCGGCTGGCCCGCGAGCTGTCGATGAACCGCCCACTGCTGCACATGCACCTGCAACGCCTGGAAGCCGCCGGCCTGGTCGTCAGCGCACTCGAGCTGTCCGATGACGGGCACGCCATGCGGTACTTCGAGGTGGTTCCCTTCGCCTTCGAGCTGACGCCCCAACACATTTCAAGCGCCCTGATCATCTGGCAGCTCGCCACGACCGTCCGGGCCAAGTCCCTTCTCGCCCGGGAACACGCCTACCGCGAGCTGGCCGAGGGCGCCGCGAACGCTCAGGCCAAGACCGCCGAGGCGCTCAACCAGCTCCAGCTCCGCATGGCCGCGGTGGAGAAACTCCTTCGCGACGTCGGCTAGGCGCCTTCCTGATGCCTTCCTCGTAGGCTGGACCCCACACGTGATGGACAGGAGGCTGAGGTGGCCGGGACGACGCTGACCGAGACGACGGTGGCCGAGGTGGTGGCCGAGCTGGCCGCGCTCGAGGACCCCAAGGCACGCCAGGTGAACGAGAAACACGGTGACGATCACGGGGTGAACCTCGGCAAACTGCGTGCGGTCGCGAAGCGGCTGAAGACGCAGCAGGAACTCGCGCGGCGGCTCTGGGAGACCGATGACACCCCGGCGTGGCTGGTGGCGATCCTGATCTGCCGCCCGATGGCGTTCGAGCGGGACGAGCTGGACACCTTGCTGCGCGAAGCGCGCGCCCCCAAGGTGCACGACTGGCTCGTGAACTACGTGGTGAAGAAGAACCCGCACGCCGAACAGCTGCGCGTGGCCTGGTCCGCCGATCCGGATCCCGTGGTCGCGAGCGCCGGCTGGGCCCTGACCACCGAGCGCGTGGCGCGCAAGCCCGAGGGCCTCGACCTCACCGGACTGCTCGACGTCATCGAGGCGCAGATGAAAGACGCCCCGGCTCGCCTGCAGTGGGCGATGAACCACTGCCTGGCCCAGATCGGGATCGATCACGCCGAGCATCGCGCCCGCGCACTTGACATCGGTGAGCGCCTGGAGGTGCTCAAGGACTACCCGACTCCCCCGGGCTGCACGTCACCGTTCGCGCCCATCTGGATCACCGAGATGGTGCGCCGGCAGGACGCCAAGTAGGTGGCCCCGTCACCAGGGGATGTACGGCGAGTGTGCGGAGCAGGTACGCCTGCGACCTAAGTTCGGCCAATGGCTAACCCATTCAAGTCAATGCTCGCCGGCGCGGCGGTGGCCGGCACCCTGCTGGCGGCCACGGCAGCGCCCGCCGCGGCCGAAGAACGCGACCATCTCACGGTTTCGATCGCCAACGTCGCCGGCAGGCCGACGCCACCGGTCGGCGAAATCCTCGACGCGCAGCAACCGCACATCATGGTGATCAGCGAGGCGTACCACGCGCGGGAGCACCTCGTCGGCGTGGCCGAGCGGAAAGGTTATCAACACCGGCAGTACCTGCCCAGCCACGGAGCCGAGGCCCCCGGCATCGCCTTGCTCATCAGGAACAATGTCACCATCGAAAACCGGGTCCTGCTGGAGATGACCGAGCGATGGTGGTGGCATTCGGGCGTGCGCGAACCGCGGCGGTACCCGGCCGTGGCGCTGCGAGCCGGCGGTCGCATGTGGCACGTGGTCGGCGTCCACTTCCCGCCCGGCGGGCCGGACGGCGGAGTGGTGGTCGACGGGAAGAACCGACCGGCCTGGCTCGAGTCCAAGGAAGCCGTGCAGGCCTACGCGGCCAGGCACCCGAATCCGCCCGTGGTCGCGGCCGGCGACTTCAACGCGACAGCGGAGGAATGCGACAACCACTTCCCGGGCTTTGTAGTGGCACAGGGCGGCAAGGTCGACCACGCCCTGGTCAAGAGGGACCGCGGTGCTCGGGTCGACGCCGTCAGGCACCATGACGCTCCCGAGGGCATGCACGGCTGGTTCACGTTCAAGCTCAGCGCTTCGCCGGTGTGAGACAGCGCCCGGGAGCGGAGGGTGTGGGATTCGAACCCACGAGGACGTTGCCGCCCTAGCGGTTTTCAAGACCGCCGCCATCGGCCACTAGGCGAACCCTCCAGGCGCCGAATACTACCGTGTCGGTGTGCATGCGATAACGATCCCCGCCCCGGGCGGCATGGTCTGGTCCGAGGTTCCCGAGCCCGAGGCCGGGCCGGGCAAGGTAATGATCGAGGTGGCGGCGGCGGGTGTGAACCGGGCCGACCTGTTGCAGGTGGCCGGGCACTATCCGCCGCCGCCCGGAGCTCCGGAGTATCCGGGGCTGGAGGTGTCCGGCACGGCCGACGGCGCGCCGGTGTGCGCGCTGCTGGGTGGTGGCGGGTACGCGGAAAGGGTGGCGGTGGATTCCGGGCACGTCCTACCGGTACCCGCCAAAATCTCTTTGATTGAAGCCGCAGGTTTGCCGGAGGCCGCCTGCACTGTCTGGTCGAACCTGACGATGGTTGCCAACCTTGCGCGCGGCGAGACGGTGCTGATCCACGGCGGTGGCAGCGGGATCGGGACGTTCGCGATCCAGTATGCGAAAGCGCTTGGGGCGCATGTCATCACGACCGCCCGCGGCTTCAAGCACAAGGCGCTCAAGGATTTGGGTGCGGACGAGTGCTTCGACTACACGGTCGACGACTGGTCCGCGGTCCGGGCCGACGTCGTACTCGACATCATGGGAGCGTCCTATTTGGAGCGGAACCTGAAGGTGCTCAACACCGGCGGCAGGCTCGTCATCATCGCGCTGCAGGGCGGCACGCGGGCCGAGATCGACCTGGCCACGGTGATGAGGGGCCGCAAGACGGTCGCGGGGACGACATTGCGTGCCCGGCCGGATGAGGAGAAGACCAAAATCATTCAGGGGGTACGGCGTGAGGTGTGGCCCCTGATCGAAACGGGTGCGATCAAACCCGTGATCGATCGGAGTTTTCCCCTTCCTCAAGCTGCCCAGGCACATGCGCTGATGGCTTCGAACCAGCACGTGGGAAAGGTACTCCTGCTGCCTGCTTGACCGGCCGCAGCCGCTCGCGGAACAGGATCCACAGCGCCTCGACCCCAGCCCGCCAAGTGATCTTTTTGCCCTCTTCGCGGGTGCGGGCGGTGTAGCTGATCGGGATCTCGTAGGGGCGG
>DASUXL010000034.1:0-4079 GCA_036377915.1 Candidatus Limnocylindrales bacterium | reverse complement strand
GAGGCAAACGGGCGCTACGACACCTGGGAGAAGCTGGCGGCCGAGCACCCTCCTGCGCAGGCGTGGTCCCGCTTCTGCGATCTGGCTGAGGTCGGCGAGATCACGTGGGACCAGGCGCGCGAGGGGTACAACCGTCAGCCGCTCGTCGTCGCCGCGCGGAAGGCATTCGAGGAGATGTTCGGACCGTGCCCCGTGGACGAGTTCCTTCCGCCGCGAGAAGAGTACGTCGCGTCCAAGCGGCGTGGGGCGGTACCTGGATACGCGCTGGTGACGCTGGAGCGCGAATGGGTGGCGCCGGGCCGGATGGGTTGGTTCGGGATGTCCTCCGACGGCCCGGGTGAGCGCGAGGGCTACCACGTCGCCGTCAATCAGTACCTCGGCCAGGTCGACGCGGCGACGGTTCTGGTCGTTCTCGATTGCCACATCTGAGGGGGTGGATCAAGTGCCTGAGCTGATGCCGGAACCACCGGACAAGTCCTGGGTGGTGGTCGGTCCGGATGGTCAGGAGCGAGCGTACGTTCGTGACGACCGCGGCCTCCGCCGCGACGACGAGATGCGCTGGTGGCTGGTGGACGGCACCGCGCAGGACGCCGGGTACCGCTGGTCGGAGGTGGCCGCCTACGGCAACGTGACCCGCTTGTTCCGCCAGTCCGAGGTGGACGAGGCGGTCCGGGACGGCGGCTACGAGCAGATCGGCGAGCACCGGATCGCGCTCGGTGCCGGCCGGTGCGTAGTCCACGGGGAGAGGTACGAGCCGCACGAGCTGGATGTTCTGCGACGGCGGGAAGGCGGCCGGTCGTGAGCGCCATCCAGCCGGCGGCGGTGGATGTGGCGATGGTGCCGTGGCTGATCTGCGCCGATGGCGAGGCGGAGCTGTGCCCGGTGCGGCTCCAGTACGACCCGGACGACCCGTGGGCGGTGACGCTCTGGTTCGGGACCAGGGAGGCGTACACCGGCGATCCGGTGATGTGGGCGTTCGCGCGGGAGCTGCTGGCCGGCGGACTCCACGAGGTGACCGGGATCGGCGATGTGCGGGTGTGGCCGTGGGTGACACCCGGTGCCGAGCATGTCGCGGTTTCGCTGTCGTCGCCGGACGGCACGGTCGTGCTCAAGTTCGAGCGTCGCTGGCTGCTGGGCTTCTTGTACCGCACCAACGTTCTCGTGCCGCCGGGCGAGGAGCGGATGGACCTGGACGCCATGGAGGACAACCTGCTGCGCAGACGGAGGGAGCTGCCATGCTGACCGCAGTCTCGCTGTTCGCGGGCATAGGCGGCATCGATCTTGCGCTGGAGCGCGCCGGCGTGCGGGTGGTGGCTGCGGTCGAGATCGACCCTGCGGCCCGTGGCGTTCTCGCCGACCACTTCCCGGACGTGGCCCTGTTCAACGACGTGACCGAGGTGACGGGTGACCAGCTTCGAGCAGCCGGCTTTGTTCCCGACCGGGGGATCGTCACAGCTGGCTGGCCCTGCCAGGACTTCTCCCTGGCCGGGCGTCGCCTCGGCCTGGCTGGCACACGCTCGGGACTGTGGTGGCACGTCGTGCGACTCCTGGCTGAGACACGTCCCTGTTGGTTCATCGGCGAGAACGTTCCTGGCCTCCTGTCGGCGGTCTGCTCCTGCCCCGGAACCGGTGAGCACGACGGATGCGCCGAACCGCACCAGGTCCCCGGCGGACACTGCGGGCCGGGCCGATGCATGGAGATCCACGGTGGAGCCATGGGTTCCGTCCTCGGGTCGCTGGCGCAACTCGGGTATGGGTTCGCCTACCGAGTGCTGGACGCTCAGCACTTCGGCGTCCCCCAGCAACGCCCGCGTGTCGTCTTTGTGGGATGTCTTGGAAACCGGGCCGCACCTGTCGAGGTACTGCTTGAGCCCGAAGGCGGCGCGGGGGATTCTGCGCCGGGCGGAGCGCCGTGGGCGGATGCTGCCCGAGTCGCTGCACTCGGCGCTTCAGATGGTGGCGCGGACGACAACGACGCCACTGGTGGACGGCTGATCGTCGGGACGCTTCAGGCGCAAGGCGCCGGCGGGCGAGGACATCGGCTCGACGCCGAGTCCGCCGCGGCCGGCCACCTGGTGGCCACGGCGATCACCGCACGGCAGGGCAAGGGGCCGGACTCGGACGCGACCACCACGCTCATACCCGCGATGGCGTACGGGCTGCGCAGCCACCCCGGCGGCGTGGACCAGGGGCACAACACCAACTACGTTACGCACGCGCTCACCAGCGAGGGTGCCGACGCAAGCGAGGACGGCACCGGTAGGTGCACGCCGCTGGTACCGGTGGCGTTCGACTGGCAGACCGACGGCAGCGCCCGCGCACGACCGGGCTGTTCCACCGAGCACACCTCGGCGGTCGCGACAACCAAGCGGGACGCGGTCTCGATCGGTGCGGCCGTGCGCCGACTAACGCCCACGGAGTGCGAGCGCCTTCAGGGTTTCCCGGACGGATGGACCGAGACGTCTTGGGGCAAGCCGCAGTCCGACTCCGCCCGCTATCGCGAGATCGGTAACAGCGTGGCGGTTCCGGTCTTCGAGTGGGTGGCGCATCGACTGGTGCGAGTAGACCCGGAGGTGTCGGCGTGATGGACAGCGGCTTCCCGGAGTGGTGGGACCGAGGGTTGTGCGCACAGACCGACCCGGACGCTTTTTTTGTCGAGAAGGGCGGGTCGCCGCGACCTGCGAAGCGGATCTGCTCGCGCTGTGACGTCAAGCGGGAGTGCCTGGAGTACGCGCTGGAGCGCCGGGAGCGATTCGGTATTTGGGGCGGGCACACCGAGCGGGAGCGCCGGAAGATCCTCCGCCAGCGCGGTGTCGACGTGGACGCGGTGGGCGGTGAAGGCGCATGACCGTGCGCGTGTGGACGCTGGAGATCCCGTCGCCGCACAAGATGCTGTCCGCGAACGGGAACAAGCCGTGGCAGGAGACCAGCGCGGCGAAGCGGGAGTGGCGCGCGGCAGCCCACATCTGGGCACAGAAGGCGCGGCTACCGCGTGGCCTGGACCGGGTTCGCGTCGACATCGAGTTGCATTTCACGGCTCGTCGTGCCAGACGGGACGCACCGAACTACCACCCGTACGTTTGCAAGCCGATTGTGGATGCCCTCGCCGCGAGCCGCCGCGTCCGCGACAGCCGCCAGCCTTCCGGCTGGCGCATCGAGCCCGGCTATGGGCTGATCCCCGACGACACCGAAGCCCATCTGGACGGACCGCACCCGACCATCGCCGATGAGCCTGCCGACCGGCGGAAGTACCCGCTGGGGCTGGCGATCGTAACGATTACCGACCTGAGCGGAGGCATCGATGCCTGAGATTACGACTACGACAGATCAGGCCGAGCACAGCAAGCCGATACGGCTGGCCCGTACGGCGTTGGATGCCGCGATGGCCGGCCGGTGGGACGCCGCGCAGCGGGCGCTCCAGCGAATCGGCGAGGAGTGCGGCGACGACGGGCTCGGCAGTGCGGTGCTTGCCTTGTGCGACACGCTGATCGCCCACGCCACCGACGGCGATGTGGGCGCGAAGAGCGCACGGATCTCCTTCATGAACGGCGACACCGGACAGCTGGATCAGCCCGGGTCGGACCAGGTGCCGGCGGAGGTCCAGTGGGCGGCCCGGCTTATTGGCGCCCGCGCCGCGATGGACGAGGACCGGTTCGTCGCGGTCCTGGACGAACTGCCGCGTGACGGCCTCGCGATCGGTCGGCACGTGTGGTCGCTACTGCAGGTCGTGGCCTGGACGGTCAACGGGCTCCCGCGCGGCTACACCCGGATGGGACGAGGAGGTTCCGATGCCTGACCAGACAAAGCCACTGCTGGTCCTACCCACACCGGCTGATCCCACGCTACTGGAGCGGCTGATGGCCGCCGTCCGTGGCTGGCATGACGAATCCCTCCGCCGTGGCGAGATCCAGTGTCATGCGGAGGAGTTGCCGGGGCTCGGCCCGGTGATGGTGGTCCGCGCCGATTCCCGTGCGGGCGGCAGCGATGCCTGACCAGAACCTGCCCCCGCTGCTGGTGTTGCCGATGCCGGTCCGCGCTGATCGCGCCGTAGGTGGTGGCGATGCGTAGCTACGACGAGG
>DASUXL010000033.1:0-5871 GCA_036377915.1 Candidatus Limnocylindrales bacterium | reverse complement strand
CTGTCGCGGGGCGGCCAGCTGTGGGACATCGCGCTGAACCGGCTCGTCGGCTCCACGGGTGCGCCGCGGTTCGGTGACGAGTTCGCCGGGTCCACGTTCAGCCCGGACGGCCACACCCTGTTCGTCAACATCCAGGCGGGCAACGGCATGACGTTCGCGATCTGGGGTCCGTGGGCCAGGATCGGCGTTTAACTAAAGTTTGGTGATCTCGGTGAGGTCTACCTCGAACCGAAAGGGCTCGTTGAGCGTGACCTGGTCCAGGAAGACGCCTTTCAGGGCATAGGTCACGCTCTCCGGCCTGAGTTCGAACGTGTGAAGGACGGGCCTTCCGCCTTCGGCCTCTTCGACCCGCCAGAAGTGCTTGATACCGGCGTCCGCATACAGGTGGGGCTTGCGATGGCGATCGCGCTCCTCGGAGTCCGGCGACACCACCTCGACTGCCAGGACGACCGCCCCCACCGGGTACCAGGTCTGGTCCATTGAGGTGACGGCGTCGGCCATGACGACAACGATGTCCGGCTCCGGGCGTTGGTGAGCTCCAATCAGGACGGACATCTCGCGCCGGACCACGAGGTCGATCGGGCACCAACGGCGCAGCGCGGTTTCCAGGAGGAAGAGCGTGAGGGTGTGGAAGTTCTTCTGCGGGCTCACGAAGAATAGTCCCCCGTCTATGAGCTCCGTATGGGGTGGGAGGCCAGGGAGACGGTCCAGATCCTCTGCCATGTAACCGCCCTGCGGAGGCGGCGGCACTTCGATCGCGGGTGGTGCGGTCATGTCCTCCCCCTCGTATCCCTGACTGTCATCGCTCATAGTAGACCTAACTAACCTAGTCGTCAATCTGTCACGGCCGGCCGGAGTTTGGGTTTTGCCAAGCCACCCGCGCCCACGTTACTTCACCGCTAATCTGCGGCTTATGGCCTGGTTTGCGAGGGCAGGATTAGCGCTCACCGCCGCCCTGTTGGCGATGCCTCCCGCGGCGGCGGGCGCGTCCACCTCCGCGCAACCCATCCCGTGCCCACGGGACCACACACCGATCATGAACGCGCCACCGCCACCGCCGCCACCGCCGGACAACCCGGTCCACCGCGCCGTCGGCGGAGACAGGCTCGCCACCTCGGGACTGGTCATCCCGGCGAACGCGCCGCCGCCGCCGGCACTGACCGCCACCTCCTGGCTCGTCGCCGACCTCGGCACCGGCGACGTGCTGGGCGCGTGCGGCCCGCACGAGTACGGCACCCCGGCCAGCGTGCAGAAGCTTCTGCTCGTCGCCGCGCTGATCGGCCGGCTCGACCCGCAGGAGGTCGTCACGGTCACCGACGAGGACATGCAGTTCGAGCCGTACAGCTCGGCGGCCGGCTTGGTCACCGGTGGCCGGTACTCGGTGGAGACCCTGTGGCTGGGGCTGCTTCTCTCGTCGGGCAACGACGCCGCCAACGTGCTGGCCCGCCTGGGCGGCGGCGCGGCGGGCGCCCCGGGCGGGGTCGGCGAGATGAACCTGACGGCGCAACGGTTGGGGGCGTTCCAGACGCACGCCGTGACACCCTCCGGCCTTGACGCGGCCGGCCAGTTCACCAGCGCCTACGACCTTGCCCTGATCGCCAGGGCCTGTTTCGCCGATCCCACCTTCCGCCGGTACACCATGACCCCGCAGGCGGAGATCCCCGCCCAGCCGCACCTGCAACGCGAAGGTTTCCAGATCCAGAACCAGAACCGCCTCATCGACTCCTACCCGGAGGCGCTGGGCGGCAAGACCGGCTTCACCGACCTTGCCCGCCACACCTACGTCGGTGCCGCCCAACGCCATGGCCGCCAGCTCGTCGTCACCGTGCTCGGCGCCGAGAGCCTCCCGCTGCAAGGCTGGGAGCAGGGCGCCGCGCTGCTCGACTGGGGATTCGGCATCCCGTCCGGCTCGCCGGTCGGCCGGCTCGTCGAACCGGCCGAGACAGCCGTCAGCTCATCGCCCGGCCCCGGCGAACCCGGCAACAGCGCGCTGACCGAGACTGGCAAGGCGAGGACACCGCTGTTTGCCATCGGAACAGCGGTGGCGGTCGTGTGCGTCGCGCTCTCGGCGGCGCTGCGCCGGCGCCGAAGCAGCCGGCGCGGCTGAACCCCTATGCCCGGCGCTCGCGGAAGAACGCCCGGATGTCGGTAGCCATGATCTCCGGCTCCAGGTGGGCCGCGTAGTGGCCGCCGGGCGCGTCATAGACGTTCCACTGCACCAGGTTTGCGTGGTCCCGCTCGGCGAAGCGGCGCACACCCGAGAAGTCACCGGCGAACCCGGCCAGTCCGATCGGGACGGTCGTCGGCTCGGTCGGTTGGTGGCCCGCCTTGGCATCCTCGTAGTAGAAGCGGATCGACGATCCACCGGTGTTGGTCAGCCAGTAGATCGACGCGTTGGTGAGGATGAAGTCGTCGTCGAGCGGCTGTGTGCCCATCGCGTCGGCGAGCATCAGCTGCGCGTTCCAGGCCAGCAGGCCCGTTGGCGAGTCGGCCAGGGCGTGCGCCAGCGTCTGCGGTTGCTGCGAGTGCAGCTGGTTGAAGGAAAACTTGTTCTCCATGAACCACTGCAGCTTGCCCAGCGCCGCCATGTCCTCCGGCGACATGTCCTCGAACTCCTTGGGGTCGCCGGAGGGGAACGAGAACATCTGGGTGATGTGCACGCCGGTCACGTGCTCGCCGTCGGCGCGGCCGAGCGCGGGTGACACCATCGAACCGGCGTCGTTTCCGTGCGCGCCGTAGCGCTCATACCCGAGCCCGCTCATCAGCTTTGCCCACGCCTGCGCGGTGCGTTCGGTCGTCCACCCCTGCCCCTGCGCCGGCCCGGAGAACCCGAACCCGGGCAGCGACGGGATGACGAGGTGGAAGGCGTCGGCCGGGTCGCCGCCGTGCTCACCCGGCCGGGTCAACGGGTCGATCATCCGGAGGAACTCGACGATGGATCCGGGCCAGCCGTGCGTGAGGATCAGCGGGAAGGCGCCCGGCTCTGGCGAGCGCACGTGCATGAAGTGGATCCGCTGCCCGTCGATTTCGGTGGTGAAATGCGGGTAGGCGTTGAGCCGCGCCTCCCAGGCCCGCCAGTCGTAGCCGTCGCGCCAGTACTCGACCAGGCGCTTCACCGGCTCGAGGGCGACACCGTACTCCTCGCTCGGGGCGGGGTCGGTGAAGCGGACCCGGCGCAAACGGTCAGCCAGGTCGTCGAGGTCGGATTGCGGCACACTGAGGTCAAAGCGATCGATCTGGACCATGAAGTCCTCCCCGTATTCAGCCGTGCGAGACTTAGTCGCCTCGAATGACATCACGGATGCCACGATCGCGCCAGCCGCAACGCTTAGCAGCAACCTGTCAGCGATAACTCCACGTGTCGGCGGGTTCGGCCGGGATCGGGCTCCAGCTGTCCGGGTCGCTGGCGGCGTTGCGCCCGCGCCAGCGCGCCGCGCTGAACACCGACATCAGCAGCAGCCCACCGGCGAACGCCAGAATGCCGCTGGTCAGAGGCGTCGCCAGGTCAAGCGGGTAGTCCCCGATCTTCCAGTTGGTGGTGAACAGGTCCATCCCCCGGCCGTGGTCGAGGTACATGAATGCCGAGGCGCCGACGAACACGATCCCGGCGAAGATCGCGCCGACCGGTGAGGTGCGCAGGCTGGCGAGCAACCCCGCCACCAGGCCGACCCCCACCAGCACGAGCCCGCTGACCAGCAGGCCGTGCGGGACCCCCTCCTTGGTCGCGCCCTGGCCGACGGCCACGGCAAACCAGACGAGCGGAGCGACAACAACCCCCATAACGAGACTCAAAACGTGACGCATGGAGTTGCACCCTACCCGGCTACGGCAATTTGGCCTAGAGGCGGCCCCTCAGCCCCGTTCCGGACGAATGTCCTAACAGGACAGGACGCTGGCCCCGGCGTATCGTCCATCTCGAGGGGGTCCATTCGAGCACTCGCCAACTGATAGCCGACCCCTTATACTTCGCGAGTCACACGATACGTGTGAAAACCACCACTGTGGATATGAGCAGGAGAATGCATTGATCATTCGCCGCCACCCGCGCCTGCCATCCATTGTGCTCAGTCTCGTGATGATGGCCGGTGCGGGGCTCGTCGCGGGGTGCGGGGCAGCCGAGGGTGGCACCCCGACGAAGCTGACACTTGGCTTCTCAGCCTGGCCGGGCTGGTTGCCATGGCAGGTGGCAAAGGAAAAAGGCTTGTTCGCCAAGCACGGTGTCGACGTGGAGCTGAAGTTCTACGGCAACTACACAAGCAGCTTGCTCGCGCTCGAGACCGGCGCGCTTGACGCCAACAGCCAGACACTCAACGACACGCTGATCGCGGTAGCAAACGGGGCCAAGCAGAAGATCGTGCTTGTCAACGACAACTCGACGGGCAATGACAAAATCATTGCGCACGAAGGGATCCGGAGCATCGCCGAGCTGAAGGGCCGCAAGGTCTCGGTGGAGCCGGGCACCGCCGACCACTACCTTCTGCTGCTCGCCCTGAGGCAGGCCGGCCTCGGGCCGAAGGATGTGGTCATGGAGGCGCACTCGGCCGAGGCGGGCGCGAACGCGTTCCACAGCGGCACGGTCGACGCGGTGAGTGTCTCGACCCCGTTCACCACCAAGGCATTGCAGCGTCCGGGCAGCCACGCCGTCGCCACATCGGCGGAGTTCCCGGGTGCGATCCCCAACCATCTGGTGGTGCGGCCGCAGCTGGTCACCGAGCACCCGGAGGCGGTGCAGGGACTGGTGAACGCGTGGTTCGACACCATGCGCTGGATCCGGGAGAACCGCGACGAGGCCAACCAGATCATGGCAACGGTCGGCAACGTCGACGTGGAGGCATTGAAGACTTACGCGGCAGGGACCACAATCTTCACCCAACGACAGGTTCTCGACGCGTTCACCCCCGGGACAAACCCGAAACACCTGAACTACCAGGCCGCGCAGATCGCCGACTTCATTCTCGGAATCGGCATGATCCAGTCGCGGCCCAACATGGCCGGTCTGCTCGACGACAGCTTCGTCAAAGCGGTCCCGGGCTGAGCTTCGATCGGGCGGTCGTGCCACCCAAGCCACGCCCAGATGAGGAACAACCGATGAAAGCCTCTTTCGACTTCGAGGGCGGCCGGTACCTATGACGGCACCGAACCCTCTTCGCGGTCAGGGCCGCTTGACCGGCCCCGCCCTTGCCATGCTCCTGGCGCTCGCCGTGCTGCTGATGCCGGTGGGGTACCTGTTCGTGGCGGTCTGGTCGGCCAACACCGCCTCGGCCGGGGTGGTGGAAACCGAGCGCGCCGCGGTCGCCTTCGGGCGCCCGCTGAACAACCTCATGGCGATGCTGGTCGACGCGCGCACCACGGCCGTCCAGAAGATCACCATCGAGGACTCGGGGATCACCGCCGCGGTCAAGCAGATCAACCTGATCGACCGTGACATCGCCGAGCGGCTCGGCACCGACCAGCGGTGGGCCGAATTGGACACCGAGATCACCAACACCCTCAACAACGCCGCCAGCGGTTCGGACGCCCTTGCCGCGTATGCCACGCCGATCCGGCTGACCCAGGCGATGCTCGACTGGATCGCCGAGTCCGCGCTTGCCCGGCCGGACCCGGGCGGCTCGGCGCACCTGCTCGACGTGGCGCTGCACCAGCTTCCCCAGTCGATCGCGGCCGCGGGCGAGCTGGCGGCGGCCGCGACCTCCGGCGACGACAGGGTGGCCACCCAGTTCCAGCTCGCCGTCAGCCAGGACCGCGTCAGGGTCCTCGCCGAGCAAGTGGCGGCCACGCTGCGCACGGCGAACGAGCACGAGTCCAGCGCACCGTTCGCCGCGGGCCTGAACATCCTTACGCCGCTTGACACTTTCGCGGCGGCGGCGAACG
>DASUXL010000032.1:0-2200 GCA_036377915.1 Candidatus Limnocylindrales bacterium | reverse complement strand
GCTGCCGGCGGCGATGCGGGCGCGAGGCGTGCTGACCATCCACGATCTTGCCTTCCTCGACGCCCCCGACGAGCTGCCGCCGTCGGACGAGCAGCTGCCGGAGCTGGTGGCGCGCTCGGCCGCACGCGCCGCGGTCGTGGTGACCCCGACACAGGCGGTCGCGGACGTGACGGCGGACCGCTTGGGTGTCTCGCCGGAGAAGATCATGGTGACCCCGCTGGGCGTCGACCTGGCGTGGTTCACCGCGCGGCCGCCGAGTGAGGCGCTGCGCAGGCGTCTCGGCCTGCCGAAGAGGTATCTCTTGTTCGTGGGCGGGGCCGGCCCGCGCAAGTCGTTGGGCTGGCTGCTGAAGGCCCACGAGGCGACGGCGGACCTGCCGCCGCTGGTGCTCGCGGGCCCGAACCACGACCAGCGGGACGGGAATGTCCGTTCGATCGGCTACCTGTCCGATGTGGACCTACGCTCGGTGGTCGCCGGGGCGGCCGCACTCGTGCTGCCGTCTCGGGACGAAGGCTTCGGCCTGCCGGTGCTGGAGGCCATGGCGTGCGACGTCCCGGTGGTGTGCTCGGACGTGCCGGCGCTGCGGGAGATCTCCGGAGGCCACGCGAGCCTGGTCCCGTTCGGAGACGTGGAGGCGATGGGCGCCGCCCTCACGGCGGCGTTGGCGAACCCGCCGACACCCGCGACGTTGGCGGACCGCCGCACACATGCGGCCGAGTTCACGTGGCGCAGAACCGCGGAGTTGACCGTGCAGGCCTACCGCCGAGCGATGGCCTAGGCACTGTCCTGTAAGTCATCGGAGCCACAGGACGATCGCGGCGATGGTGAGTTCTGCCTGGTAGTAGGCGGCGCGTTTGGCGTATCGGGTGGCCAGACCGCGGAACTGTTTGAGTCGGTTGAAGCATCGTTCAACCACGTTGCGGTGCTTGTAGAGCTGCGAGTCGAAGGTGGGTGGCCGTCCACCGCTGGAGCCTTTGGCTTTGCGATGGGCGATCTGGTCGTCGCGTTCTGGGCAGGTGAACCGTATCCGTCGGTGCCGCATCGCTTGTCGGGTCGAGGGGTGGGAGTAGGCCTTGTCCGCGATCACCGCGTCCGGTCGTCGACGTGGGCGTCCAGGGCCGACCCGGGAGACCCCGATGCCCTCCAGCAGCGGCACCAGTTGCGGGTTGTCACCTGCTTGACCGCCGGTCAGGATCGCCCGCATCGGCAGCCCACGCCCGTCGACCGCGAGGTGGACTTTCGTGCTCAGTCCGCCGCGGGAGCGTCCGAGTCCTTCCCCGTCGACGGCGATCGCCTCGATGTCGGGGGTGCAGCCCCCTTTTTCCGGGCGCCAGCGGCATGCTGATGCGCCCGGACCACCGACGAATCGACGCTGATGACCCACTCCACGTCACCGACCGAGTCGTCCTTGACGATCACCTTGTCCAGGATCTTCTGCCAGGTGCCGTCCTTGGTCCACAACCGCAACCGCTCATGCGCGGTCTTCCACGGCCCATACCGTTCCGGCAGATCACGCCACGGCGCGCCAGTGCGCAGTTTCCACAGAATCGCGTTGATCACCTGGCGGTGATCACGCCACCGCCTGCCACCACCCGACACCGGCGGCAACAACGGCTCGATCACCGCCCACGCCCGATCCGTCAACTCACCCCGACCCACCATGCCCAAGATCCAACCGCATCGCAGCTAGATCACTTACAGGACACTGCCTAGGCGCTCCCAGAGGAACTCGAACATCAGGGCCCACTTGAAGGAGAGCTGCTCGTTGTCCGCGGCCGCGCCGTGCCCGCCCTCGATGTTCTCGTGGTAGCGCACGTCGTGGCCGAGCTCCCGCATCCGGGCCACCATCTTGCGTGCGTGCGCCGGATGCACCCGGTCGTCCCGTGTGGACGTGAGGACGAGCGTCGGCGGGTAGGTGTGTCCGGAGTGGACGTTCTGGTACGGCGAGTACTCCCGCAGGAACGCCCAGTCGCTCGGCTCGTCCGGGTCGCCGTACTCGGCCATCCAGGACGCCCCGGCCAGCAGCTTGTGGTAGCGCCGCATGTCCAGCAGCGGCACCTGGCAGACGATCGCCCCGAACAGCTCCGGGTAGCCGACCAGCATGTTGCCCATCAGCAGGCCGCCGTTCGAGCCGCCCTGGGTCCCGAGCCGCGCCGGCGTCGTGATGCCCCGGGCGACCAGGTCGCGGGCGACGGCGGCG
>DASUXL010000031.1:0-7871 GCA_036377915.1 Candidatus Limnocylindrales bacterium | reverse complement strand
GCGTCGCCCGCGGCCAGCCGGTTGGCCGACACGTCGGAGTAGATGCCGGCGACGATGGCGGTCATGACGGCCGCGCCGACGTACCGTGCCATGTTGGACACGCCGGAGGCGGATCCGACCTGGTCCGGCGGGACGGCGCTGGTGGACACCGATGAGGCGGGGCCGTTTTGAAGGCTCATGCCGATGGCGATGCCGACGAGCGGGATGACGAACATGCCGTATCGCCAGTCGGCTTTGACAAAGCCAAGGGCGCCAAAGGATACCGTCATGATGACGAAGCCCGTCAGGACTGTCGGCCTGATGCCGATCTTCGCCGCGATCGGGGCGATGAGCGGGGCGAGGATGACCGCGGCGGCGGTGACGGGCAGGGTCGCGAGGCCGGCCTGCATCGCGCTCATCCGCAGCGCGGCCGGGTCCTGGAAGTAGAGGCTGACGGCGAACATGATGCCGTTGATGGCGCCGGCCCCGACCAGGATCGACAGGGTCGCGGCGACCAGCGCCCGGTTGCGCAGCAGGTTCAGGTCGAGCAGGGGCGCCCGGACCCGGCGCTCGACCATGACGAAGGCGATGGTGGCGGCGACCGTGACCAGCAGGCAGCCGATGGTCTTGGCGGACAGCCAGCCCCACGCGGAGCCCTCGGTGAGCGCGAAGATGAGCGGCGCAAGGATCAGCGCGACGAGGAAGGTCCCGGCGAAGTCGATGGAGCGGGAGCGCTTCGTGTCGCGGGATTCGGCGACCGTTGCCATGGTCAGCGGGATGCAGGCGGCGGCGATGGCGGCGTCGATCCAGAACAGTCCCTGCCAGCCGGTGGTGTCGACGAGTACGCCGCCCAGCAGCGGCCCGGCGGCGGCGCCCACCGCGGAGGCGGCGCCCCACAGCGAGACCGCTCGCAGCCGTTCCTGCTTGTCGTCGTTGGCGACGGTGATGAGGCTCATGCCGCAGGCCAGGATGGTGGCGCCGGCCGCGCCCTGGATGCACCGGCCCGCGATGACACCGCCGCCGCCGCGCGCCAGGGCGATCAGCACGCACGAGGCGACGAAAAGCACAAGCCCGCCAAGGAAAACCTTGCGGCGGCCGTAGATGTCGCCGAGCGCGCCGGAGGTCACGATGACGGCGGCGCCGACGAGGCTGTACCCGGTGACCGCCCACTGCAACGTTGACACCGCCATGCCCGTGTCCGCGCTGATCGCGGGCAGCAGGATCGCCACTGCCGACGTGTTGGCGTTGACGACCAATGCCGAGACACACGTCGCGGCGAGCACGCCACCGGCCGGCTGTGTCACGGCTGAGCCATCCTCAGGTCACCGTCGCCATCTCGTGCGGGGTGTTGTTGAAGCGCTTTCCGCCGGTCTCGGTGACGGTCACGATGTCCTCGATCCGCACACCGAACCGGCCGGGCAGGTAGATGCCGGGTTCGATGGAGAAGCACATGCCGGGCACGAGTCGCTGGGTTTCGCCCTCGACCATGTAGGGCGGTTCGTGCGTGGTCAGCCCGATCCCGTGACCGACCCGATGGATGAAGTAGTCGCCGTACCCCCCATCGGAAATCACTTTGCGGGCAACCCGGTCGACCTCCTGGCAGGTGATGCCCGGCCGGACAGCCTCGAACGCCGCCTGCTGTGCCGTGCGCACCAGGTCGTGCACCCGCTGGACCTCCTCGTCCACCTTCTGTCCAACATGGACGGTGCGGGTGGTGTCGGAGCCGTAGCCGTCCTTGAGCCCGCCGAAGTCGAGCACGACGGTGTCGCCGGTGGAGATGGTGCGATCGCCCGCCTCGTGGTGCGGGTTGGCGCCGTTGGGACCGGAGCCGACGACGGTGAAGTCGACCTGCTCGTGCCCGTGCTTGCGCAGCAGCGCGGCGAGGTCGGCGGCGACATCGGTCTCCTTGCGCCCGGCGAATTTCACGCCGAGGATCTCGCCGTAGGCGGCGTCGGCGGCCGCGCCCGCGGCGGCGAGCCGGGCAAGCTCGTGCTCGTCCTTGACCGCGCGCAGCATCGGCATGCTCTTGGTCAGCGAGGTAAAGGACGTGCCCGGGTGCTCTTCCATCAGGCCCAGCACGTGCATCGCCCACGCGTTGTCGGAGATGGCGAAGCGGCCGTCGCCGGGCAGCAGCGGTCCGGCCGCGGCATACGGGTCGGTGCCGTCGGTCCAGTCGGTCAGCTTGACCGCGGCGATGCCCGTTGCGCGCTCGGCGTCCGGGCGCTCAAGCTTCGGGACAAGCATTTCGGGGGTACGGCCGGCGGTCAGCACCAGCATGGTCAACCGCTCGGTGATCGCCGTCGGCTGGTACCCGGTGAAATAGATAAGGTCCGGCCCTGGAGTGACCAGAAGCCCGGCCAGTCCAGCCGCTTTGGCGGCATCGCCCGCGCGCCGCATCCGCGCGGCGTAATCGTCGGTGGTGAAAGGTTGTGCGGTCATGCCTTCGCACCGTACTTCTGCAGGAACAGCGCCTCGGAGAGCGCCATCTTCTGGATCTCGCTGGGCGCGACGCTCTCGTTGGGCGCGTGGATGAGCGCCAGCGGCTCCTCCACCCCCATCAGGACGATCTCGGCGTCTGGGTAGGTGCCGGCGAAGACGTTGCACAGCGGGATGGAACCGCCCTGCCCCAAGGTTTTGAAGCCGGTGCCGTAGGCCTCGGCCATCGCCTCGTCCAGCGCTTTGTAGGCGCGGCCGCCGGTGCGCGCCCGGAACGGGTGGCCGGAGGCCTCGCGCTCGACGGTGACCTTCACCCCCCACGGCGCCGTCGCCTCCAGCTGGGCGATCAGCGCGTCCTGCGCCTTGACCGGGTCCATGCCCGGCGGCACGCGCAGGTTGATCCGCGCCCGCGCCTTGGGCTGGATCGCCGCGGCCGACCCGACCACCGGCGGGCAGTCGATGCCGAGAACGGTCGCCGCGGGCCTTGCCCACACCATGTCGGAGACGCTGCCGCTGCCGATGAGGTCCACACCGTCAAGCACGTTGGCGTCCTTGCGGAAGGCCTCCGGGTCGTAGGCGACACCGTCCCAGGACTGGGTGTTGTCGAGCCCGGCGATGGTGGTGTTGCCCTTGTCGTCGCGCAAGCTCGCCAGCATGTGGATCAGCGCGGCAAGCGCGTCCGGGGCCGGGCCGCCGAACATGCCCGAGTGCATCTCCGACGACAGCGCCTCGACGGTGACGATGACGTTGGCCAGGCCGCGCAGGCTGACCGTGACCGCCGGGACGTCGACGGCGGCGTTTCCGGTGTCGCACACCAGGATCGCGTCGGCGCGCAGCAGGTCGGCGTGCTTGGGGACGAAGTCTTCCAGCCCGCCGGTGCCCTGCTCCTCCGAACCCTCGACGATCAGCTTGAGGCTGACCGGGATGTCGTCACCGAGCGCGCGCAGCGCCGCCAGGTGCATGAGAATGTTGCCCTTGCAGTCGGCGGTGCCGCGCCCGTACCACCGGCCCTTCGCCTCGGTCAGCTCGAAAGGCGGTGTGCGCCAAGCCTTTTCGTCCAGTGGAGGCTGCACGTCGTAGTGGGCGTAGAGCAGCACCGTGGGCGCGCCCTTCGGCCCTTTTCTTTGGCCGTAGACCGCCTTGCTGCCGTCGATCGTCGGCTCCAGCCGCAGGTCGGTGAAGCCCAGCTCGCCGAAGCGGTCCAGCACCCACCGGGCCGCCTTGGCGCACTCCTCGGGCGGTGCCTGCCGGGCGTCGGCGATCGAGCGCATGGCGACAAGCTCGGCCAGCTCCGTCTTGACTTGCGGCATAAGCGCCGCGACACGATCGGCGAGGTTGGTCACCGCGGTCACTCCTTGATGGTGTCGGCGAACTTCTGCTCGTTGATGAACTTGAGGAACCCGGGCAGCTCGTCCGGGCAGTAGACCGACAGCACCAGCTCCTCGCCGGTGACCAGCTGCCGCGGCGTGTAGACCGGCCGCATCCCCGGGCCCGCGGCGCCGTTTGCCGCCGCCCCGTTGGCGATCGCCTGCTTGAGCGCGTTGTTCGGGTCCTCGCAGACAGCACCACCGTCCGCGCCCAGCAGATTGACGATCTGGTTCTTGTCCGGCACCGGCAGGCCCGCCTGCTGGAACGCCTGCTGCAACTGGGTCGCCTTGGTCTCGGCGGCCGGGGTGTTCTCCCGGGTACGGCGCACCACCAACCCGGTGATCAGCAGGGCGATGACGACCAGCCCGACGACGATGTACGTGGTGCGCCGTTTGCGGTGCGGATCCTCGAACTGGATCGGCCCGTTCGCTTCCATGGCGGCCTCCCTCACTCGATCGCCTCGGTGGACGCCGCGTCGGCGGTCTTCCAGCTCGGCTTGCGCAGCTTGTAGAACAGGAAGGGGATCAGGAGGCCGACGATGACCAATCCGCCGCCGACGATCAGCACATAGGTGAAGGTGTTGTTGCCGCCGAACTGGCTGGAGGGCACGAAGCCGATCAGCAGCGCCGCGAGCGAGGCGAGCAGGCCGACGACGCACAGCAGCGCCAGGGCCGGGGCCTTGAAACCGCGCGGGTGGTCGGGCTGGTTGCGCCGCAAGCGCATCGCGGCAACGAACATCAGGAGGTACACCACCAGGTACACCTGGGTCGTGATGACCGACAGGATCCAGTAGGCGCTGGACACATCCGGGATAAATGCGTAGAGCAACGCGATCACCGTCGTGACGACGCCCTGCGACACCAGAAGGTTCTGCTGGACGCCGTGCTTGTTGAGCTTCTGGAGGAAGGGCGGCAGGTAGCCGAACTGCCGCGACACCAGCAGCAGCCCCTTGGACGGCCCGGCCAGCCACGTCAGCATGCCGCCCAGCGACGCGATCACCAGCGCGATACCGATGATCGGGGTCATCCAGGTGAGGTTGAACTGGCTGAACACCGCGTCAAACGCCTGCATCACGCCGGAGGTGAGCCCGATCTGCTCGGCCGGTACCACCCAGGCGATCGCCAGCGCCGGCAAAATGAAGATCAGAAGTACCAGCAGCATCGCCAGGAACATCGACCGCGGGAACTCCTTGCCCGGGTTGCGCAGCGACGACACGTGCACCGCGTTCATCTCCATGCCCGAGTAGGACAGGAAGTTGTTGACGATCAGCACCAGGCTGGAGATGCCGGCCCAGGCGGGCAGCAGGTGCGAGGCGTTCATCGGGGCGGCGGAAGGGTTACCCTGCCCCAGGAAGACCATGCCCAGGATGACCAGCAGCGCACCGGGAATCAGCGTGCCGATGATCAGACCCATGCTTGACAGGCCCGCCACCGACTTGGTCCCCTGCGAGGAGATGTACACGCCGGACCAGAAGCAGACGACGATCACCGCGGCGGTCCACAGGCCGCTGGCGGCAAGTGCCGGGTTGAAGACGTAGGCCAGGGTCGAGGCCACGTACCCGAGCAGGCTCGGATAGTAGAAAATCGTCATGGCAAACTGGCACCACACGGCCAGGAACCCCATCGGCGCCGAGATGCCCTCGCTGACCCACTTGTAGACCCCGCCGTTCCAGCCGGACGCCAGCTCCGCCGCGACCAGCGCCGTGGGCAGCAGGAAGACGACGGCGGGCAGCAGGTAAAGGAATACGGCCGCCAGCCCGTAGACGGCCATGGTCGGCGCCGGCCGCAGGCTCGCCACCGAGGCGGTGGTCATCAGCGCCAGGGCAAGCCACGAGATGTACGAGATCGCCGGTGCCTTGGTTTTCGCCGCCGCGGCCGTGGCCGCCCTCACCGGCTTATCGGCAGGCATGTCCATAGCGCCCATGGCGTCCCGTCCCCGTTCCCCCGTATAGCGTTCCGCGCAGAACAATCTGTAACGACGCTAACCGGACAGAAGCCGCCTTCGGTGAAAATCAATGATATTCAGTGTGCCTAAACCCGGCTTTGGCGCCAAGGCGGGCGGGCCGTCCGCTAAAGCGCGGCGTTTAGGTGTTTGGCCAGGTCACCTTGGTCGGCGGGGGATATCGCTGACAGGCCGAGCCACGACGCGAGGCGCTGCAGCTCTGCCGCGAGCGCCTCGGCCGTCTCGGGCTTGCGGGCGCCGGGCTCGGCCCACGCGGCGGGCACGCGCAGCACCCCGGCCCGCCGGTCGGCCTTCAGATCGACCCGGGCGGCGAAGCGATCGCCGTGCAGGAACGGCAGCACGTAGTATCCATGCACCCGTTTCGCCTGGGGCACATAGATTTCGATCCGGTAGTTGAGCCCGAACAGCCGCTCGGTGCGGTCGCGCTGCCAGATCAGCGGGTCGAACGGGTTGACCAGAGTGGACACCCGCGCCGTGCGCGGGACGGCGGTGTCGCGGTGCCGCCAGGCCTTGACCTTCCACCCGTCGACCTGCACCGGGACCAGTACCCCGGCCTCCTGCAACTGGTGGATCGCGGTGCGGGCAGCGCCGACGGGCAGCCGGAAGTAGTCGCGCAGCTCGATCTCGGCGGCGACGGCCAGCCGCCGCGCCGCCATCTCCACCAGCGTGCGGTGCGCCTCCTCCTCCGGCGGGGTCGCGGCGTTGAGGACCTCGGCGGGCAGCACCCGCTCGGGCAGGTCATAGAGCCGGGCGAACTGGGTGGTGCGGCCAGCCGAGGTGATCTGCCCGAAGTAGAACAGCGCCTCCAGCACCTGCTTGGTCTCGGTCCAGCGCCAGCCCCACTGGTCGGCCTTGGGCCGCTCGTCCTGCTCGATCTGCGCGGCGGTGACCGGACCCTTCTCGGCCACCTCATCCAGCACCCACTTGACCAGGTCCGGCCGCTTCTCGAACGTCCGGGCCGGCCCACCCCAGATCCGGTCGGCGGCGGCCATGCGCCACCGCATGAGCGGATGCAGCTCGACCGGCAGCAGCGAAGCCTCGTGGCCCCAGTACTCGAAAAGCCACCGCGGCCGCCGGGCGCTGGCCCGGTCGAGCACGGCGGTGTCGTAACCGCCCAGGCGCGAATAGACCGGCATGTAGTGCGCCCGTTGCAGCACGTTGACCGAGTCGATCTGCAGCAGCCCGGTGTCGGCGACCACCCGGCGCACGTGCTTGGCGGTGGCGGTGGTGACCGCGCGCCGGGTGAACCCCTGCGCGGCAAGCACCGCCCTGCGCACCTCAGAAACCGAAAGCGTCTCCACGCCCGGAAACCTACCGCCACCCTCCGACAGTCCCGGCGGTACCGAGATTGGGTGTACTTTTCTCCTGTGGCCGATGTTGACGCGCACGCTCACGCTCACGCCTATCCCCAGCCGGGCCGGATGACCCGCCTGATGTATGGCATCCGCAGCCGTACCCCGCGCTGGGCCGCCCCGCTCGCCGTCCTCGGCTGCGTCGCCGGCGCCTTTGGCTACACGCAGCTGGCCGACCCGACCAACAACGCCGCCGACGCCATCCCCACCTGCCTGGTCAAGCTGACCACCGGCCTTGACTGCCCTGGCTGCGGCGGCACGCGCGCCGCCTGGTACCTGATGCACGGCGATCTGGGCGCGGCGGCGCGGCACCATCTGATGTTCGTCTTCATGGTCCCGTTCGTGATCTACCTGTACGTGGCGTGGGCCGGCAAACTGGTCTTCGGCTGGAAGCTGCCGCAGTTCCGCATCGGCCCGACCGCCGTGGCGGTCTTCATCGGCGCGTGGACGCTTTTCATGGTGCTACGCAATCTTCCCTGGGCCCCATTCACGTACTTCTACGTGTAGGCCCAGGGAATCACGATCGCGTCAGGCCGCGGCGACTCGCCTCAGGTTGATGTCGCCCGATGCGGTGCGCACCTTGACCTTCAGCGAGGCTCCGGTCGGCGGCGTGTCAGCTCCACCGTGCATGTTCAGGTCGCTGACGGTGCGCCCCGACGCGGTGCTGCTCGACGGCAACCACGACTACCTGAGCGTGCCCGAGCAGTCGGCCCTCTTCGGCCCGCCCGACCTGTCCGACGACGTGCCGCCGGTGACCACGATGATCAAGGCCGA
>DASUXL010000030.1:0-22067 GCA_036377915.1 Candidatus Limnocylindrales bacterium | reverse complement strand
AGGTGCCGATGCGCGTCGGGTCGGCAAGGATCGTGACGAGCTGAGCCAGCAGCGGCACCAGCGCGGCGGCGACCCGGCCCGCCAGCACGTGCGCGGCGGAGGCGGCCGAACCCGCGGAACCGTTGAGCCCCACCGGATCCGACAGGTCGATCGTCGGGTCGAAGACCGCCACCGGTGCGAGCGAGTCGGCGCGGGCGGTCAGCTCGGTGCGGTGCGCCACGTCGACGATCGCGTTGTGGCCGATGAAGGCGCTTGCCTGGTTGGCCACGCGGGACCAGTTGACCGCCGCGCCGACGCCGACCGAACCGGCGGCGGCGTGCGCGCTGGCGCTGGACTGCATGTGCTCCTCGGCGAGCGCGGTGACGGTGAGGTTCTGCAGCACCAGCTTGGCGCCGTCACCGATGATCGCGGCGGCACGGTTCTCGCTCTCCGCCAGCGTGATCGCACCGGCGATGGTCAGGTCCGCGGCGGGCCGGAACGTGCGCCCATCCACCAAAGTGGACAGGTCGATGTCGCTGACGAACCCGCTGACCGCGTCGAGCAGCTCGTTGGGCCCGGGTGAGCCCTGCGTCGAGGCGAAGGCCCGGGTCTGGTCGCTCAGGACGCGGCTGCGCGCCTGCACGGTCAGGATGTCCGCGGTCACCCAGCCGGCCACGGTCGCGATCGCCGTCGACTGGTAGAAGCCCATCGCGACGGCGATGCCCAGCCCGGCCGAGAAGCTGCCGATCAGGTCCGGCGCGGCGTGGTCGAGGAACTGCCCACCGGCCGAAAGTGTGAGGTAGCTGTTGGTGTTGTCGGCGAGGACGAACACGGTCGGCGCGATGATCCGCGCGCCGGGCGCCACCGTCACCGAGGACTCGGCGCGGGCGATGCCCATCGCGACCGAGGCTCCCGCGACATCCCCGCCGTTGGGCACGATCGTGACCACGCGCAGGTTGTTGATGGTGGTTGCCCGCAGGTCGACGAGCCTGCCCGCCTGAAGCACCGTGCCGTCGGCGATGTCGACCGTCGCGATCGGAGCCGACCGGGCGAGGGTGAGACCGAAGTGGCGGCCGAGGGTGCGAAGGAAGATGTTGGCCTCGGCGGCGGCGCTGATCCGCAGATCGCGGTCGGCGATGAGGGCGGAACCGCTGCCCGCGCTGACCGTGGCGTGTGCCGAGGCGAGAAGGGCGATGGCGGTGCCCTGGAACTGCGCGAGGAAGGTCTGGACCTCCTGCGCCAAGTCTTGGAAGAGCCCGAAGTCGGCCGGTGTCAGCACGTTCTGGTCCGCGGTCATGGAGTTGACGGCGTGGCTGCTGACCGTGATGTCGCGGCCGGTGATGGCGGTGCCTGTCCCGAGCGTCACGCTCGCGCCGTCGAACGGGTTGGTGAACCCGATGACCCCGGCGAACCAGGTGAGGTTCTGCACTCGCTCGGCGTGGATTGTCACATCGCCGGAGGCGAACCCGCCCGTCCCGTGTGCGAGGACCATGGCACCTGCGCCCAGGACGATGCGCGTGCCGTTGAGGGTGATGTCACCCGAGTCCCCGGCCGACGGCCCGTCGCGCGGGTTGCCCGAGCCGAGCTGGCGGGTGAAGATGATGACGCCGGGGGCGAGGACGATCATGCCGGTCGCGTTGATTACCACGCTGAACAGGCCGCCGCCGCCAACGTTGCCGTTGAGGAAGACGTTGCCGTTGACGTTGAGCACCAGCGTGTCAAGGCCGCCGGAGAGCGGGTCGCCGGTGACGCCGTTGCTGACGAAGTCGCCGGTGATCGTGATGACCTGCGCGCCGCTGACCGTCAGGTCGGGCGTGAGCACCGGGCTCGCCGGGGGCTGCTCGAACGGCGACCAGAACGGGCCCGCGCCGGAGCCGAGGACCGCCGGCAGCGGGATCGGACCGACGTCGTTGGGGTCGTTGGAGGGCAGGTCACCAAGGTCGGGGAAGTTCAGGGCGCCGTTCTGCCAGTCGCGGAACAGGGCACGGAACACGTCGCGCAGGCGGCTGCTCTCCCACAGCGGGAAGTTGCCGGTGCCGGTGTCGTAGCTGAGGTCCACCCACGGCTGGGTTCCGGCGATGACCACGGTGCCGGTCTCGGTCAGGGTCTGCCCGGTCACCGGCTGGAACGCCAGCGTGGACAGGTTGCGGCTGTACTGGATCCGGGTCCCCGTGGTGGCCCCGACCGCCTGGAGGCGCAGCGGACCGCTGATCAGGCTCTGCAGCCGGCGGCGCGCGATGGTCTCGGCATCCGAGCCCAGGGAACCCTTGCGCAGCACCACTCTCAGCGTGCCGCTTGTGATCGTGATGGTCCCGAGGGTGTCGAAGGCGATGCCGTCGGCGTCCACGAACGCGGCGTTGAACGTCCGCTGGTTGACCGTGAAGCTGCCGAGGAAGGTGGCGCCGTCGAAGACGTCGTAGACCGCGTTCTCGGACGGTTGCAGGTCCAGCGGGTGGACCTTGTTGCCGAACGGGTCCCGGCAGGTCAGGTCGCCGGCGAGGCAGAACGGGTCTTCGAAGCGCTGGCTCACGTTGGCGAGCCAGCTCGCCTGCAGCACATACTGGCCGCTCGCGATCCCGGTGCGCTGCCAGGTGAACTGAGCATCGTCCACATAGGGCACGCTGACCCGGTACAACATGGTGGTTGTGGTCTGGCTGTTGCTGCGCCAGCCGTGGTCACCGTCGATCGAGTGCATCCACGGCGTCTCGTCCAGCGGCTGGGTCACCAGAAATGTGGTGCCGTTGAACAGCCCGTAGGCGCGGATCCGGCTGGTGGTCGTCGCGGCGCCCATCGGCAGCGTGGCCGTCATGATGTTGCCGCCGTGCTGGCCCACCAGGTGCAGCTGGGTGAAGTCGTAGCCAGTGGCAAGACCCAGCCCGCCAAGCGTGTCGTTGATCAGCTTGCTGATCTGGCCGAGGCTGGCCGTGCTGGTGATGCCGGGGATGTTCACCTCTTGCAGCAGCAGCATCTTGGCCAGCACCACGCTGTTGAAGTACGCCGCGAAGGTGTTCTTGTTGAACGACACGTTGTCGTCGAGGTACTGCGTGGCGCCCGGGTAGAACGTGATGCCCGGCCGGCCGATCAGGTTGGGATCCGTTAGAGGCGACTGGGACTGGCCCTGGATGCCCATGTACCCGTCGACCTTCGCGTGGTCGCCCGGCTTGAAGATCGGCACGATCGTCGAACCGATCGTCACGGTGGCGAGGTCCATCTTGTTGCCCAGCCCCAGCAACTGCTCGAACAGATCGAACGGCACACCGAAGCGATCCTCGATGAGCTGCTTGACGAACTCCTTCGGGATCTGCGCGAGCTCGTTCAGCGAGGCGAACAGCGGGTTGAGCAGCAGCCGCGCCGGCCCGACGATCACGTCGTCGACGATCTCGCTGAAGGTCGCCAGCGCCTCCCGGATGTCCCCGAGCAGCGTCGGCATACCGAACATGGGGAGCAGGAAGTTGTTGGTGAACGAGTCGTCGTGCAGCCCGTCGTGGTTGGGGTCGTCCAGCTCCAGCAGGAAGACGTCCATCATGCCGATGTCTTCGGCGTCGGCGCGCGCCGGATCGGCGTCGGCACCGTGGTTCTCGCCGATGTGGTTCTGCCAGAAGCGCCGCGTCGCCGGGTCGAACAAGCCCTTGGTGATGGCAAGACCCAGCTGTCCCCAGTTGCGCAACCCGTTGTCGATCGACGCGCTCCACTCGTTGAGGTAGGCGCGGAACAGATCGTCGAGCTGGGTCAGGGTCGGGTTGGTCGTCGGGTCGCCGTCGGTCAGCAGGACGATCACCGCGGTGGCGATCTGCTGGAAGGTCTGGGTCAGCGGCGGCTTGCCGAAGTTGGCGACCGCGCGGGCGGCGTCGACCCGTTGCTGCGTCACGATGACGCCGTCGACGATCGGGCCGCGGCTGCCGCGCATCGTCAGCCACTCGTCGCCCGTGCCGGCCTCGGCGACAAGCGTCTCCGCGACGGTCAGCACGAGGTCGGTCACTGACACGACGTGGAACGCACGGCCACCGTTGTTGGCGAAACCGAAGGCGAAGAATTCCTGCGGCAAGCTTCCCAGGGGGTACACCCGGAAGCCGTCGGCCAGGAAGCTGCCGGTGGTCCGGACGAAGGTGTTGCCGCTCGCCGTGATCGTGGTGACGACGGTGCTGGCTTCGGCGGTCGGATCGCCGGGGAAAGCTTTGATCAGAGTCTCGTAGATGAACCGGATCGGCGCGGCGTAAGCGATGCCCGGTGTCGAGTCGTCGCTGATGTCGCCGTCGGGAAGCAGCGCCCGGTTCGGGTTGGAGTCGAAGCCCGGGGTGGCGTCGCCGAGGTACCCCTCGACCATGAAGTGCCGCACCGCGTTCGCCAGATCCCGCTCGTCCTCGGTGATCTCACCGATGCCCGGGAAGACGCCCTCGGTGAACTCGTTGACGAGGGTGTGCGCCCAGAAGTCACCGGCGGCGTGGGTGGCGTACCCGTACGCCCAAGCCAGGATCTGCATGCGCTCGGTCGTCGAGTAGGCCGCGTCGGTCTGCGCCCTCCACGCCATGTCGAAGATGCGCGCCAGCCACGTGCCGGTGTCGATCGGGTGCACCTGGCTCTGCCCCATCACCAGGTCGGGGAAGCCGTCCGGTCCCACCGCACCGGCGTAGTAGTACGCCGGGAAGTAGTTGATCGCGTCCCGGATCATCGGGTGGATCTCGTACTGGTGCCCGTTGATGTTCAGCCTGCCGTCGCCCACGATGTCCTGCCGGACATCCTTGGCGATCTCGACGTGGGTGTACGGCTTCCACGACACCTCGGACAGAGCGTCGCCGCTGCGGTGCTCGTGGGCGTGCTCCATCCCGATCAGGTGACCGGTTTCGTGCGCGACGAAGCGCGCGAGGTCGAGCACGTAGCCGGCGACGGTCTTGGCGACCCGCGGCGTGCTCTCGCTGAAGACGAAGGCTTTGTCGGAGCGGTTGAGGTTGCCGGTGTCGATACTCTCGGACACACCCCACAGCGAACCGCCGCCGCCCGGGAACGCGGCGCTCGTCCCTCCGATGTAGACGATCGAGTACTGCCCGGCCGACGGCTCGACGATCGTGAAGACCACGTTCAGCGCGGCGAACGCCAGGTTCAGCTGATCGCGCAGGGACACCGCGATCGCCGCCTCCTGCCCGCGCAGCGCGTCCGGCGCGACGAACGGGGCGACGTCGATGTTCTGGACGCTGACCGGGCCGTTGTAGCTCACGCCGGTGGCGCCGTCGAGGTCGAGGTAGACCACCTGCTGTCCGTCGGGAACCGTGATCTGCTCGTGGTCGTGGGCGTGCTCGGCCGGAGTCTGCTCCGTCGGGGTCTGCTCCGTGCTCGTCGTGGCCGGAGTCTGCTCCGTGGTCGTCGCCTGAGTCTGCTCCGTGGAAGTCTGCTCGGCCGGCGTCTGCTCGGTCGGGGTCTGCTCGGCGGGAGTCTGCTCCGTCGGCGTCTGCTCGGTGGGGGTCTCCTCGGTCGGGGTCTCCTCCACCGGCGCCGCCGGTACCGAGTGCGTCTCGCCCGGCGAAAGCGACTCGCCCATCAGCGCGCCGCCCTCGTGCTCCAGGCCGAGCGCGTGGCCGATCTCGTGCCGCAGGACGGTCGCGAGATCCATCCGCTGGCCGTCCGAATAGGACACGTCCCAGCCGAAGCCGGCCGCGTTCGAGTCGATCGTGATGCTCTTGCCGGAGGTCTCCCCCAGCTGGAGATCGGGCAGGTCCGCCACGTCGAAGCTGATCCCGCCCAGATCCGCGTCCGGATGCGCCTCGGCCCAGTCGGCCTTGGCCGCGCTGGCCGCGGACGCGAGCTGCGAGGAGGTCAGTTCGACCTCGGCGGGCGCGTCGGCCGGGGCCGAAGCGGCGACCATCAGCTCGATCCGGTGGCTGCGCACGGGGCGCCGCGGCTGGCGTGCCGTGTACGCGTCGGCCACCCTGCTGACGAGGGCGTCGAGCTGCTCGCCGTTGAGCGACGTGCGCTTGCCGGAGATGAGCGCGGTGACCTCGGTGCGCGCGATCTGGTCGACCTTTACCCGCGCCGGAGCGTTGCCGCCCATGAGGCGCAGGTAGTTCACCGTGGCTCCGGCGACGACCGCCTCCAGCTGGACGTTGGTCAAAGCCTTGGGAGTCTTGGGAGTTGGCGCCGGGGCCGCACCGATCGGCTGCGGATCCGCCTTGGGCCTGCCGGCCGCGAGCTGGCGCAGCTCAAGCAACAGCAAAGCCCCGCGCAACAGCTCGGGGCGTAGCGTCTGAGGATCGAAAACCTGTTGCTGCTCAACGGATGCGGGAGCTGGTGCGGCTGCGGCCCGGGCGGGTACGGCGAGGAAGCCGGTGGTGATGAGACAAGCAAGCGCGGCAGCAGCCGCCACAAGCCGTACTCTCATTCCCCCACCTCCTTCCGCCAGCCCGCCGCTGCGGAACGTGTTGCGCCCACCACGCAATCGAGAGGGAACGCTACGAGCGTGGTTACGGGCGGTCAATGTTGGGAATCAGACAGTGGCTGCCACCTGCCGTTAACTCTCCGTATTGGACTATGCTGCCCGATCGGTGGATTGCCATGCGCGGAAAGTCACATCCGCGCAGGCAAAGCCCTCAATCTTCCGATCGAGCTGAACAAAGTTAAGTGGCTCAAATCGTCTGCTTCCAAGACCGAACATCACCAATGTGTGACATGGCGGTGATTGCTAGCGACCCAAGCCATAGGCCGCTTACCACGGAACCCTACCGAGAAGCCACTTTCCAGCGGCCCTAGTGCCGGCCCTCGTTCTCGAACCGGAATATGGCGCCGGTCGCCTTGTCGAGATAGACGTCGTACCGGATGCCGTCCTTGACCACGCGCACCTTCCACGCCGCCCGGCCGTGCTCGAACTCGTTCTCCACCTCGTCGACGTTTCCGCCGCTGGTGCGGGCCAAGGCGATAGCCTCCGCCCTGTCCCGGCTCACCTGGCCATTCGCCGACGGGCCAACCGAAGTGGGACCCGACGCCCCCGACGTGACCGCCGAGGGCGTCGTCTCCGAAGAAGGTGTTGATGTCGTTGGCTGTTGGGCACATCCCGCGGCCGTGACGAGCAGGATGGCACCGGCGATAAAGGTTCTGCGTCTCATGGACCCAACGTTCGCCGCAACCTCGATAGCGGCGCGCTGTGCCCACCCTAAGGCCGGGTTAACTCCCTAGAACGTCTGCTTGCCGCTGCCGTGCAGCACGGAGTAGCGGTTGAACGCCCGCCAGTTGAGACTGTCACTGGTGATTGTCCCGCTGTCGTAACCGATCCGGCGTAGGACGGCGGTCGAGTGGCTCTGTGTCTGCGACCCCCAGCTGCCGTCGATCGTCGTGGAGTATCCCCACAGGTACCGGCAGACCGCCTGGACATGCTGGACCTGGGCAGACGAGCCGGTGCTGAACGACGCCGAGTTGTTCGAGCCGTAGCCGTCGTTGTCGACGTGGATGTGGTTGTGGTGCTCCGCGTTGAACACGTAAGTGAGCACGTGCTTGAAGCGGTGGTGCAGGCTCGCCGACAGTGTCCAATAACGACGCCGCCACAATGTCACCGCCGAGCCGTCGCGCCACTGGTCGTATCGGCAGTCGAAGCCTTTGATGAAGTCTCCATCGGTACCCGTAAAATTCACGCTGGCGAGGTCGAACCCCCGGCCAAGGCCGTGCATACCGGGCTTGTTCACGTAGGCCCCGTAGCTGTAGATCCGGGTCGGCGGCCCGCCCCACGAGTCGGGCACGAGGGTGCCGAGCTGGTTGCGCCACGCCACAAGCTGGTCGTAGAAGGTCTGGTCAAAGGTGAAAGTCGCGCGGGCCCGCGTCGGCTCGTAGTACAGCGGCGTCCCGTTGATACTGTTTCGTTGGGTCATTGCCAGCGGCACGATGTCGAGCTGGCCGGGCGCGCCCGCCGTCTCGACATCGTGGTGCGGGACAGCCGGATCGTCACCTGTGGCAAGAGATTCGTCGGCGTGCGCGATCGACGGCGTGAGCAGGATGCCCGCGGCGCCGACGCCCGCCGCCAACACGCCACGGCGGGACAGGTCATGAGAGTGCATGCCGGTCAAGGTCGCTCCTAAACAATGGGGGTAGGACATAAGGACCTTGGCCGACAACACTTTTCGGTACCAGACAGCTGACCGTCAATCAACCGTCAACTTCGCCGCGCCGTTCAGCCGCCGTGGTTGTACGGGTTCGTACCGTCGACCCCGCACGCGGTCAACAGCATGGCAATTACCAGCAGGACAATCGCCCGCATCGCATCCTCCAAGGTTTCGTGCGGGCTCTGTCGCCCGCTCGCCAAACCCTGCTTGAATCGGTCCACCGCCGGCAAGACAGGTAACCGTCAACCCGCCGTCAATCCTGGTCGGCTGGGCCGAGTTCGAGGCGCACGATGGCGCCCCCGTCAAGCACCATGGCACCGCCGCTCGCCTCCGCCGCCCGCCTGGCGATATCGAGCCCGAGACCGGTCGAGCCGGCCGCGCTTGCCCCACGCTGGATCTGCTCCGCGGGCAGGCCCGGCCCGGCGTCTGTCACCGTGAGTACTGCACCGCCCGCCACCCGGCGGGCCAGCGCCACCCCGAACGACGTCCCGTCCGGGGTATGGGCGAAAACGTTGCCCAGCAAGGCATCCAGCGCTGCGGCGAGGTCGTCGGCGGGCAGGCCGACCGGCACCGGGTCGTCCGGAAGCTCGGCGGTCACCTCCCGCCCGGTGTCCTCGGCCAGCACCGCCCAGAACTCGACCCGCTCCCGCGCCACGGCGGTGGCGTCGCACCCGCCCCGCGCCGAGCCCGGGGCCGGGCCCGCCGCCCGGGACCGGGCCTGCCGGATCACGGCGGTGATCGCCCGTTCCACCCCGTCGACCGCCTCGGCAACCCGCGCCGCCTCCCCCGGATCGGCCAGGGACTCGGCCTCCAGCCGCAGCGAAGTCAGCGGTGTGCGCAGCCGGTGCGACAGGTCGGCGACGTGTTCCCGCTCCTCCCGCAGCAGATCCTGGATGCGGCCGGCGAGATGGTTCAGCGCCCCGGCCACCTCGCGCAGTTCGGGCGGTCCGGCCGGGCGGGCGCGCGCGGTCAGCTCGGCGCGGGCGAGCCGGTGCGACACCGCCGACAGCTCGGCGATCGGGCCGATCAGGGACCGGGCCATGCGGTCCGCCACCACCAGCCCGAGCAGCAGCAGGGCGAAGCCGAGCCCGGCCAGCACCAGCCAGGTCCACGCCACCCCACGGGTCAGCTCGCCGGCCGCGACGAACGTGCGCACCACCGCCGTGCCCTCGGGGCGGCCCTGCACCGCGACCACGATCTCGCGGCCCTCGGGATGGTCGACACTGAAGCTGCGGCCCAGAGCGGCAAGCTCTACGGCCGGGGTGCGGGCTATGGGGGTACCCAAAACCGCGCCATCCCCCAGAAAGACAGTGACCGGCCGTCCCGACCCCGCCGCCACCTGCTCGGCGCTCAGCCGCAGCGCGGCCTGCTCGGCCGTGCCGGTGGCCGAGACCAGACCCTGCACCTGCGTGGTGGCCGCGACCACCGCACGGTCGCGGGCGACCGAGCGCAGCAGCAGCGCGAGCGGGGCCAGGAACGCCGCCAGCACAAGGCACATGGTGGCGGCGACAAGCAGCGTCAGGCGGCGCCTCACCGGCGGTCCGGCGGGCTCAACCGGACACCGACGCCGCGCACGGTGTGCAGGTAAAGCGGCTCGCTGGCGGTCTCGCCGAGCTTGCGGCGCAGCCAGGAAAGGTGCACGTCGACGGTCTTGTCGGCGCCCCCGTACGGAACCTGCCAGACCTCGGTGAGAATGTCGCGTTTGGACACCACCTGCCCGGCGCGAGCCGCCAGGAACAGCAGCAGATCGAACTCGCGCGGCGTGAGGTCGAGCGCGGACCCGTCGAGGGTTGCCTGCCGCGCCGCCTGGTCGACCCGCAGGTCACCGACGACGATGACCTCCGGCGCCTGCGGCCCCGGTCCGGCCCGGCGCAGCACCGCCCGGATCCGGGCGTCGAGCTGCGCGGCGGTGAACGGCTTGACCACATAGTCGTCGCCGCCCGCGTCGAGGCCCTTGACCACTTCACTGTCGCCGTCACGCGCGGTCGCGATGATGATCGGGATGCTGGTGACCGCGCGAAGCATCTTGAGCAGCTCCAGCCCGTCGATGTCGGGCAAACCCAGGTCCAGGACCACCAGATCGGGCCGCTGATCCAGGCACGCCTGCAGGCCCCGCATCGCCGTGTGCTCGGCCGCCACCGCGTGCCCGCGCTCGTGCAGGGCACGCACCAGCGGGATCCGGATCGCCGGGTCGTCCTCGATCAGCAGCAGGCGGGCCACAGCACGCACGGTATCTCAGCCGCGGGGGCCGCGGCCCGGCCCTTAACCCGGCCTTAAGTCCCCCCGGTGCCGGGGTTAACCCGCGCCGGGGCATAGTCGAGGCATGTCCCGCCGCACGGTGCTGACCCTTGCCGGATGGCTGGCCGCCGTCGCGGCCGCCACCGCCGTCGGCGCCGGCGCGGTCCAGCTCATCGGCGCGGGCATCACCACGGGCGGGACCGGCGTGCTGACCCCGGAGCAGGTGGCCGCGCAGCTCACCACCGCACCGGTGGCACCCACCGCCCCCGCGTCGCCGAGCCCGTCCCCGTCAAGAAGCCCGCAATCGAACCCCGCGTCGCACGGACCGTCGAAGCCGCTGTCCGGCCCCGGCGGCACCGTCGTGGCGGCGTGCTACCCCGACGGGCTCGCCTACCTGCTCAACTGGACACCCGCCCAGGGTTACCGGGTCGAGCGGGTCGAGCGCGGGCCCTACGAGCACGCCGATGTCCGGTTCGAACGGCCGGCCGGGCGCTCCGAGGTGCGGGTGCGCTGCGCCGCGGGCGAACCCGTCGCGCAGTGGTCCGACTGAGTGAGAGTCCGTCAGGTGATCCGGAACGCGAGCACGGCCACGTCGTCCAGCCCGGCCTCGTTGTGCAGGAGCGAAGAGGTGGCGTTGGCGCAAAGCGTCTCGGCGTTGTCGTTGGTCAGCCCCGCCAACAGCTTGTCGATCCCCTCGTCGATCGGCTGGTGCCGCCGCTCGACCAGCCCATCGGTGTAGAGCAGCAACCCCGAGCCGCGCTCGAGGTCCAGCGAGACAAGGTGGCGGCGCGCCCGGGGGATGGCGCCAAGGGGCAGGTCCACCGAGGCCTCAATGGGCCGGCCGCCGCCGACCGTGTCAAGCGCGATGGGCAGCAGATGGCCGGCCACCGAGACCGTCGCCGCCGTCCGTTCCGGGTTGATCACCGCGTAGGCCGCCGTCACCAGCGCCTCCGGCTCGAAAAGCTGGATTTTGCGGTCAAGCCGGCTCAGCACGTCCGCCGGGTCCGTGGTCTCCATCGAGTAGGCGCGCAGCGCGCTGCGCACCCGGCCCATCACCACCGCGGCGCGCAGCCCGTTGCCCGCGACGTCGCCGATGACCAGCCCGACATGGCCCGAGGGAAGTTCGAAGACGTCGTACCAGTCCCCTCCCACCCCGATCTGGGCACCCGGGATATAGCGGACCGCGACGTCGAGGCCGGGCACGAACGGCGGCCGCGACGGAAGCAGACTGCGTTGCAGCGCAAGCGTTGTCACCCGTTCCAGCTGCGAGAGCCGGGCCTGGGTCGCCACGCTTGCCCGGTCGGCGGCGATCCGCAGCAGCTCGATGTCCTCCTCGGTGAACCGGCGAGGCTCCTTCGTGCCCACGCGCAGCACGCCGACCACCCTGCCGCCGGACATCAGCGGGACCCCGGCGAGCGAGGTCAAGTGCTTGTCGAGCAGGATCCGGCTATACACGTTGTCCTCGTCGACCTGCTCCACCACCACCGGCTGCCCAAGCTGCGCCACCCGGCCGGAAAAGCCCACGCCGACCGGAACCCGCACGTCCAGCGACAGCTCCTCCTCCAGGCCGATCGTTGCCGCGGTGATCAGCTCCCGCCCGCTGGGGTCCATCAGCAGGATCGTCGCCGTGTCGGTCCCGAGCAGCGCGCTGATCCGCTCCAGCAGGATGCGCAGCAGCTCGTCGACTTCCAGATGGGACAGTGCCGTATCGGTGACCGCGCGGATGCGCTTGAGCGTCGCCCGGTCGCGGTTGGCTTTAAGTAGGCGGATCGGCATCGCCCACCGCCCGGATCGACCCTGCACCGAGCCGGCTCGCTCGCGCCCGGCCGCCGGTCACTCCAGCCCCTCGTTCAGCAGCCGCCACACCCCGCAAACCCGCAAGATCCGCTCGGCCAGGTCGCTCGCCGCGACGACCCGGAACCGCACCCCCGCCTCCTCGGCCCGCCGGCGGTTTTTAAGCAGCACCGCGATGCCGGAGGAGTCGATGAACAGGACACCGGTCAGGTCCACCTCCACCAGGCCGGTGCCGGTGCTCGCGATCGCGCCGAAAAGCCCGGAGTCGAGCTCGTCGCGGGTAGCTATGTCAATGTCACCGTCGACGCCCACCCGGACGGCGCGGTCACGCTGCTGCGTGGTGACCGTGAGACCCATGTCACTCCCCCGACCACGAGATGGCGAAAGTGGCGGTGGCGCTCGTGCCGCGCCTGCCGGCAACAAGATATAGCTCATCGCTCAGCTGGCGCGCCAGCCAAAGGCCGCGCCCCTCGTCACTGTTGGTCGGCACCGGCCGCACCCCGGCGCGCTGCGGGTCGGGCAGCCCCGGCCCGTCGTCGATCACCTGGCAGTAGAGCGCGTCGCCGCCCGACCACAGCCGCAGCACCCCGGACCCACCCGCGTGCCGCACCGCGTTGGTGGCCAACTCGGTGGCGACAACCAGCAGATCGTCGATGCGGTGATCGTCAAGGCCGGCACGGTCCGCCAGTTCAGCGACCAGGGAGCGAAGTTCGGCAAGGTTGCCACGGTGGAAGGGGATGGTCAAGGCCGGCACGACAGTCACGGGATCACGGACCTTCACCTCACCGGCCATGCCTGCCAGTGTCCAACCGTTCAACTCTGCCCGCATCAGCCATCCGCCCGCACCCTCGCTCGTCGCCTTTTCGCGGAGTAAACCGCTCTCCGCCGGTACCCAGAAAATCAATGGTCAAAACCCACGGCATCTACCATCCACAATGGATCTCGAAGGCGCAACCCCAGGTCACAGTTTGATCCACCGGTCAACCGGGTAGATGTACAGGGACTGTGCGGGAGGTGAGCCGGTTTGCAGTCGCGCGCCGAAAAGTGGAACTCCGCCATCCTCGACCTGCTTCGCGAGGCCGCGCGGTGCCAGCCCGACCAGCTCCCGGCGCTGGTCAACGCGGTCACAGAGCAGCTGGCAAAAACCATGACGATTTTCCTTGTCGACTTCGAGCAGCACACACTGCGTGAGCTGACCACGCCGGTGGGTGGCGGCGAGGAGTACCCGGTGCAGGGCAGCCTGGCCGGGCTGGCCTACCAGCGCGGCGAGGTCCAGGCACAGCCTGGCGACCGGCACACGCTGTGGATACCCCTGATCGACAGCACCGAAAGGCTGGGCGTGGTGCGGGTGGTGGCCGACGACCCGTTCCCGCCCGCCTCCCGCGTGAGCGAGCAGCCGGATGTGGAGTTCGTCAATCTCCTCGGTCACCTGATCACCGGCAAGTCCGCCTACGGCGACCGGCTGCACCTTGCTCGCAGCACCCAGCCGATGACGGTCGCCTCGGTGCTGCTGCGGCAACTGCTTCCGCCATCGACGTTCGTCAGCGACCGGGTCTCCATCTCGGCAAGCCTGCAACCCGCCTACGCGGTCGGCGGCGACGCCTACGACTACGCCATCGACGCCGACACCATGAACGTGGCGATTTTCGACGCCGTCGGCCACGGCATGCCCGCGGGTTTGAGCGTCGCGGTGGCACTCTCGGCGACCCGCGCGGCGCGGCGCAACGGCGAAGACATCGCCGGCATGGCCGAAGCGGCCGACACCCACCTGAACGAGAATCTCGGCGAAGGCGACTTTGTCACGGCAGCGCTCATACGACTCGACCTCGAAACTGGAGTGCTGCTCTACCTCAGCGCCGGGCACCCCGCGCCGGTGGTGGTCCAGGCCAACGGCGGGATCGTGACCCTGGCCGAGGGCCGGCGCACCCCGCTGGCCCTGCGGCCCGCGACCGTTGTCCCGCCGGGAGAGCACCGCCTGCAACCGGGCGACCGCGTGCTCCTCTACACCGACGGGGTGATCGAGAACCGCCGCAGCGACGGCGACTTCTACACCACCGACCGCCTCCTGGACCTTGCCCGCCGTCTGGTCATGGCGAAAGAGTCAACCGCAGAGGTCGCCCGGAAAATCAACCAGATGGTGGTCGACTTCCACCAGGGCCCACCCGAGGACGACTCCACGGTCGTCGTCCTGGAGTGGTCGACCGCCGCCGCCGGGCGCGTGCTTGCCTGACCATCCTTTTAGGACAGATCCTTGTCCTCCATCTCCCACGCGTGGTCGAGCGTGTGGAAGGCGGAGTGCCGGATGAGGTACGCCAGCGTCCCGGACCGCATGCGGGGCTCCACCTTTCCGGCGTTGTACGCGCGCATCGCCGCGACATAGTCCTTGCGATACCGCCGCAGCCCATCGGGGGTGGACGCCGCGCCCTCCGGTATCCGCAACCCGACCGACCTCGCGAAGCCCTCGCTTTCGACGCGGACGGTGTGGCCGATGATCTGGTCGCGGTCGCGCCCTCCCCCGCGCGGGCCCTTGCGCATCTGAGGCGAGACCCGCGCCGCGACGCCGTCGAAGAATGTCCAGCACGCCCGCAACAGCTTGATCCCTCGTTCGAGCTCCGCCTCGTCCATCGGCTCCTGCTCGGTCGAGCAGGGCGAGAATGAGATGCCCCAGAAGTCCGTCGAACCTGTCCCGACCTTGTCCTCCACGATGTCGAGCGGCCCGGCGGCGTCGAACTCGCGCGCCATCCCGGCAAGTCGCGCGATCGGCCGGTAGCGTTCCCGATAGGACTCGAGCGTCTCCAGGGCGAGTTCGCTGCTCTTAGCGCCGCGGCTCCAACCCAGCCAGTCGATGCTGAATGCCACGGACCGCTTTCCCTTAGGCCCGCGTTCTATGACGGTGCGGATGGGCATGGCACATTATTGCACCATGGGGATGGTGCTTCGGGCGGCGATTGCCAGGCTGCCCAATGAGCCCGGGGTGTACCGGTTCCGGGACACCCGCGGCCGCGTGCTCTACCTCGGCCGGGCGGTGGACCTGCGGCGCCGGGTCGCCTCGTACTGGGGCGACCTGCGCGACCGGCGGCACCTGCGCCGGATGGTGCCGCAGATCGAGGGGATCGAGGCGGTCGCGTGCGACTCGGCGCACGAGGCGGCGTGGCTGGAGCGCAACCTGCTGGAGCGGTCGAAGCCGCGGTGGAACCGCACGCGCGGCGTCGAGGTGCCGGTCTACATCCGGGTCGGCCGCGAGCCCGGCGCGCCACGCCTGTCCGTGGAGCACGAGGGGACCGGCATCGGCGAGGACGACCTGTTCGGCCCGTACCTCGGCGGCAACAAGGCGCGGCTGGCGGTGTCCGCATTGGACCGGGTGCTGCCGTTGCGGTACACCGGAAAGCGGCTCAGCGGCAGCGAACGCGACATGGCGCGCGCCCGCGGCGTGGCCGCACCCGACCGGGAGACGCTGCTCGCCACGGTCACGGCACTGTTGCACCGGCAGCCCGCCGCCGTCGAGACGGTGAAGCAAAGCCTTGTGCAGCAACGGGATCGGGCGTGCGCCGGGCTTGCCTTCGAACTCGCGGCCCGGATCCACGAGGAGATCGAGGCGATCGACTGGGTGGTGGCCGAGCAGAAGGTGACCGTGCCCCACCCGCCCGCCGACTGCGACGCGTTCGGCTGGGCGGACGGGTTGCTCGTCCACTTCGAGATCCGGCAGGGCCGGCTGTGCGGCTGGAAGCAGCGAGCCTGCGAGCCCGACGCGGCCCGGCGGTTTCTTGACCGGACTCCGGTGACCTGGCGTGCTTTTGCCGCCCGCAGCGCCCACCTTGCCCGCCTGCTGACCCCCGTGGGTACCCCCTAAGAAAGCTCAAAAAATGAGATCGCCGGCATCGGGAGGTCAAGGTCAAGCTCCACGGTCCCGTGGTGGGCGGTCACCTTGCGGGCCGGTTCCATCGGGTCCAGGCGGTCGGCGGCTTCGAGCGCGCGCCACTGCTCGCCCGCCGGCCAGTCGCCGCCGCCGAGGCGTTGCCAAGTGGCGGCAAGGTTTCCGTGCTGCGCGTCGATCCGCCAGTGGCTTAGCGTGTACTCGTCGCGGGGCAGCCCGGTGATGCTCAGCCGCACCCGCCGGTCAAGGTTTGGATCGCCCCCGGCCCGGCCGTGGTCAAGGGTCACGTTCCACAACAGGATCCCGACGCGGCCGTCGCCGCACCGCCCGGACCAGCATTCGACGAGGCTGCCGGCGCCGTCGCCGGTGAGGCTGACCGGGATGCTGATGTCGCCGAGCCGCTGGGCGAGGGTGAGCGCCCAGTACTTGGGCTTGGCGAGGTTGCCGACGGTCAGCAGGCCGAACCCGCCGTGCAGCAGCCGCGACGGCCTGCCCAGCTCCTCGAAGTGGTCGGAGGCGACCCAGGGTGCGAGCGCTTCCACCCGCCCGGCAACGGAACGCATGCCGCGCAACAGGAACGCGGCGGCGAACACGGTGTCGTTGAGCTGGCTGCCGTGGCTTGCCGTCACGCCCCACTCGGTCCACAGCAACGGCAGGCCTTTGGCGAGCGGCCGCAGGTCAAGCGGCGGACTGCCGTAGGTGTGGGTGGACAGGAAGTCGACCGGCGCGGTCGAGGCAAGCTGGTCATCGATCCAGCCGACCGCCGCCGACGCCGGGCCGCCCACCCTGATCCGAGAGTCGACGGCCTTGACCGCGTGCGCGGAAACCTCGTAGAGACGCCAGTATTCGCCCGGTGTCCCCGCCCAGAAGACCGACAGGTTCGCCTCGTTCCACACCTCGAACGGCCAGTGGTCGACGACCTCCTCCCGGCCGTACCGGTCGACGAGATGCTCGGTGAGCGCACCGACCAGCTCGCCCCAGCGGTCCCAGTCCTTCGGCGGCGAGATTATTCCTTGGTACCCAAAGACTGTCCGGTTCGGATCGCGAGCGAGTTCACGCGGCATGAACGACAGCTCGACCACCGGGCGCATGCCAAGCTCGCGGACCGTGTCATAGACCCGGTCCACGCCGTCGAAGTCGAAGCCGCCGTCCGGGCGGACAACGCCCAGGTCGTCGCAGAGGATGCCGTGCGCCCGAACCGATTCCACGCCCAGCTCGTCGTGCATCCGGCGCAGCGCCTCCCGTAGCTCGGTACCGATGACCCGGCCGCCGCTTCGATCGGTGCAAAGCATGTGGCTCAAGTGTTCGGAGCCGACCATCCGCCGCCACGGCCGGTGCAGCGGCCCGGCGTCACTGCCCGCGAAGACCGTGACCTCGACCACGCCCAGACCGTTGCTTGTGGACAGTCCGGGCACCGGCGCGCACAGCGGCCCGATCGAGTTGACCGTGGCCAGCGGCGCCACCGCATACCAGTAGCGCCGGCCCACCTCGCCGGTGGTGTCCGCATACGGGCCGTACGGAACCGCGAGCACATCACCACCGCCGTGGTCCACGACCTCGAACGGCCCATCGGGCGAGGCCGCCCGGTGCACGGCATAGCCGATCGCACCGGGCACCTCGTCCCATATGAGGGTGACCTGCCCGCGCCCGGCCATGGGAGCCAACCCGGTGGGCGCGGGCAGGTCAGCGGGGGTGGCGTCGTCGCCCGTCCGGTCCTGGGCGCCACCGGCGCCCATCAGCCGGGCCCACTCCCGCTGCGCGAACTCGGTGTGCGTGCCCCTCATAGGGTGAACTCCTCGACGGCGATGACCGGACGGAGCTGCCGCTCGGCATCGCCCCGGGTGAACGCCTCGCGCAGCACGTCGTCGCCGAGCAGGTTGCCCAGCGAAGCCATGACCATGCCCTGATCGAGCGCCAGATAGCGTTTGGCGACGGTCCCGCTGCGAACCGCGACCGAGTCGTAGAACCCGCCCGGGCCGTAGATGTCGAACTGCGCCCGCAGCTTGAGCAGCTGCGCGAGGGCCGGTCCGGGGGCGAACCGGGCGGCAAGGAACACGGCGTGCGGGGTGACGACACCGTCGCCATAGGCGGCCGGGGCCGGCTGCGGCGCCCGGTCGGGGCAGTCCCCGAATCCGTAGTCCACCGTGGTCCGTTCGCGATCGCTGGTATAGCCCGGACCGTCAAGGCCCATCGCGTCGACGCCGTACTCCCGGTACTCGCCGAACGGGTCTGAGGCGGGCGAGAAACCCCAATGCCCGTAACGCGCGTCGTGCAGGCCGTGCTCGATCTGCCCGCGCACGTAGATGGGATGGTTGCGGCCCCAGCTCCTTGGGCCCCAACGCTCCTCCGGCACGAACAGGTTCGGCATCAGCGCCTCGAACATGTCACCGCCCCAGGACGGCACGAACTGCAGGCCGCGGTAGCGGTAGGCGCCCTCGAAGACCGGCACGCCGAAGTAGGTGCGCTCCTGCCCGACCGGCAGCATCTCCTGCCACGACCAGTCGCACGTCGCCGGGAAGGTCCGCCACGCGGCGAAATAGTGCGCTTGCGGTACCTGGCCCAGCGCGATCGCCACATAACCGATCATGCGGGTCTCGCTGTTGAACGCGCCGTAGTGGTGGCAGGTGAAGAACACGCCGCTGCCGGCCACGTTGCAGCCGGACGGCGGCTCCACCCAGAACCCGCCGCGCATCAGGCCCGCCGGGAAGCCGACCCCGCGCGCGTTCGGGTCGTAGTAGAACGCGAAATCCATGCCGGACAACAGGTTCTGTGCCTTGGTCCGCAGTTGCGGGACAGCGTTGCGTGTCACCATCAACGCCGTCGCCAGCCACGCGTTGTCCACACTGGACACGAACGGCTCGATCGGCGCGCCCGACGGTGGCCAGATGCGCAGCATTTCAAGCGTCACCGGGTCGTACCAGTTGAAGAACTGGCCCGACTCGGCGTGCGTTTGCAGGCGCCCCACCGCGTCAAGCGCCCGCGAGATGCGCTCGGTCCGCTCCGCCGCACCGATGACTCCCAGCCGGTGCGCGGCTATCGCCGACCAGATGTAGGAGCCGATGTTGGTGGGCGAGGTGTACCGGGCCCGGCTCGCCGGATCGAGAGCGCCGCCGATGTTGTCGGCCGGCAGCCCGGTCTCGGGCGCCACCATCGCCGCCATCGACCGCCACGTGTCGGCGGCCCACCGCTGGGTCGGGGCATCGGCCTTGGCCGCGTTGGCCGTCGTCAGGGTAAGTATCAGAGCCACGATTAAGGCCATTCTCTTCATCTCTCAGCCTTTCTCTTACTTGAGCCCGGTGGTGGCTATGCCCTGGACAAAGCGCCGCTGGAGCAGCCCAAAGATGATCAGCACGGGGACGATGATGGTGACCGAGCCGGCCAGCAACAGGCCGTACTGAGTCTGGTTCTGCCCTACGCTGTACAGGGCCAGGGCGACCGGCAGCGTGTACTTGTCCTCGGTGGTCGCCACCACCAGCGGCCACAGGAAGTTGTTCCAGGAGCCCAGAAAAGTCAGGATGCCGACCGTGGCAAGTGCCGGGCCGCACAGCGGCAGCACGATCTGCCAGTAGACGCGCCACTCGCTCGCCCCGTCGACGCGCGCCGACTCGAGCAGGTCGTCCGGGATGGACAGGATGAACTGGCGCATCAGGAAGACGTTGACCGCCAGCGCGATGTTCGGCAGGACCAGGCCCGCGTAGGTGTTGACCAGGTTCAGGTTGCTGACGAGAACGAACTGCGGGACGAACGTCGCGATCGGCGGCACCATCAGATTTCCCAGCACCAGCAGGAAAAGCGCCCCGCGCCCGGCGAAGCGCAGCTTTGCCAGCGCGTAACCGGTGGCCGAGCACAGCAGCAGGTTGCCCGCGGTGACCAGGATCGCGACCACCGCCGAGTTGGTGAAGTAGAGCGGAAAGTCGAGGCGGTCGAACAGCTCGCGGAAGTTGGCGAGGGTCGGGTCGGCGGGAAGCCAGGTCGGCGGCGCCCGCCGCACCTCGCCCTCGCCCTTGAGCGAGGAGAGCAGCATCCACACGAACGGCGCGATCATCACCAGCAGACCGGCGATCAGGACGGTGTGCAGGACTATCGAGGCGGTCCGGTCACGGCGTCTCATCCGCGCCCCTCAAAAGCCGGAACCACACGATCGACAGCAGCACGATCGCGACGAAGAGCACGTAGCTCATCGCCGACGCGTAGCCGTAGTTGCCGAACGAGAACTGGCTGTACATGCTGTACGCCACGGTCAGCGTGCTGTCCAGCGGCCCGCCGCGGGTCATCACGAACGGCTCCTCAAAGACCTGAAGCAGCCCGATGGAGCCGATCACGGTGCAGAACAGCAGGGTCGGCCGCAGCGCCGGCACCGTCACGTGCCGGAACTGGGCCCACCTGCTCGCCCCGTCGATGCGCGCCGCCTCGTACAGCTCCTGCGGGATCGCCTGCAACCCGGCCAGGAAGATCACCATCTGGAACCCCAGACCCCGCCACACGATCATCGCGATCACCGCGGGCAGGGCGGTGGAGGTGTTCGCCAGCCAGTTCGGACCGTCGATGCCGACCAGCCCCAGCACGCTGTTGAGCAGTCCCGACTCGGGCTGCAGCAGGAAGCGCCAGACCACCGAGATGGCCACGATGCTGGTGACCACCGGCAGGTAGTAGCCCACCCGGAACAGCCCGCGGAAGCGGACCAGCCCCGAGTTGAGCCCCAGCGCCGCCGCCAGTCCCAACGCGATGGTCAGCGGAAGGCCAAGCAGCACAACGAGAATCGTGTTGCCGGCGGCCTTGAGGAACTGCTCGTCGGAGAAGAGGCGTATGTAGTTGTCAAACCCGATCGGTGTGACCGCGAGCGGGTCCCGCACGTCCGAGCTACGGATGTCGGTGAAGCTCATCGCCAACGAGGCAAGCACCGGCCCGAGCAGGAATACCACGAACAGCAACGTGAACGGCAGCGCGAAGCTCCACCCAACCGCAAGATCCCGCAATTTGCCAGGCAAATTGCCGCCGGAGCTACGCTCCAGGCCGGGATTGCCTGGCAAATTGCCGAATCTTGGCGCGGCCCGGCGGGGATTGCCTGGCAAATTGCCGAATCTTGGCCCGGCCCGGCCGGCTTTGCGCGATCTTGCGGGCATGGCGGATCAGGTTCCGGTGCCGATCGACGCCGCCTTCTGCTGTATCGCCTTGGCCGCGTCGGCGGCAGTCTCGTCCGTCTTGACCAGCCGCTCCACCTCGGCATCGAACGCCGCCGCGACCTGCTCCCAGGTCACGATCGAGGGCGGGGACTTGGCGTCGGTGAGCTGCGCGCCGAACGCCGACAGCAGCGGGTCGCTCTTGAGCGTGGAGTCGTCCCAGCTCGCCTTGACCGCGGGCAGGTCGCTGCTCGCCTGGTACCACTTGATCTGCACCTGTGGCTGCGCCAGCCAGGAGACGAACTTCCAAGCGCCGTCACGGTTCTTGGCGTCCTTGAACACCGCCAGGTTGCCGCCGCCGACGAACGAGGTCGCCTTCTGCTTGGTGGGCATGTGCCACAGGTCGAACTTGCCCGCCGCGTTCTGGTCCTTGAGCAGGCCGATGTGCCACGGTCCGGAAACGAAAGCGCCTATCTTGCCGGCGGCGAAGTCGGGCTCAAGCGTCCCCTGCGGCAGGTCCTTGGGCGCCAAGCCCTCGTTGAAGAACGACTCGTAGTAGGCAAGCGCCTCGACGGCTTGCGGACTGTCCAATGTGAACCCGCTGCCGCCGCCGGTGATGTCGCCCCCGCTCTGCCACACGAACGGCATCACGGTCTGCCACGATCCGGTACCCCCTGGTTGTAGTGAAACACCCCAGGCCGCGCCGCCCTTCTCCTTGAACGCCTTGATGGCGGCCTTGAGCTCGTCCCAGGTCTTGGGCGCGCTGGTGATCCCGGCCCTGGTCGCCACGTCCTTGTTCACGTAGATCAGGCGGGTCTCCACATACCACGGCAGGCCATAGGACTTGCCGCCCACAACCGTTGTCTCCCAAGGGCCGGGGAAGAACGCCGACTGGTCGGCCACGCCGGACGGGAGCGCGTCGAGGCCGCCGCTCTTGGCGAACTCGCCCATCCACTTCGTCCCGACCAGGCTCAGGTCGGGCGT
>DASUXL010000029.1:0-3555 GCA_036377915.1 Candidatus Limnocylindrales bacterium | reverse complement strand
TGTTTGACAGGTTGAAAGAGTTACGGCGGTCATGGCGGAGGGGAAACGCCCGGCAACATTCCGAACCCGGAAGCTAAGCCCTCCAGCGCCGATGGTACTGCACCAGGGATGGTGTGGGAGAGCAGGACACCGCCGGACAACTTTTACATGAGGGCCGTCCCCATTCGGGAACGGCCCTCATGCCGTTTGCGGCACGGTTATGCCGCCTCCGCTCTCGCGGATAAGGAAGGATGTACTGCGTGAACCCGAAGGGTAACGACAGGAGCGGTCGAGACAGCGACCGTGGCCGCCAGGACGGTGGCTCAAGAGGGACCGGCAGGCACGATTCCGGCAAGCGAGACGATCGCAGCTCGAACGACCACTCGCACGGCAAACGAGAAGGTTTCCGCCGAGACGGTGACAGGGCACGCGGATACGACGGCGGCTATGACCGTTCGCGCGGCGGTGACCGCGGCGGCTTCGACCGCGACCGAGGATCCAGCCGTGAAGGTGGTCGATTCGGTCAGGACCGGCGCGAGGGCGGATACCAGCGCGAGGGCGGCTTCCGACGGGATGACCGGGCCGCTGGTGGCCAGGGCTATCAAAAGCGTGACGACCGGGCTGGTGGGTTCCAGCGTAGGGATGATCGGGCCGGCGGCGGCCAGGGGTTCCAGCGACGTGACGACCGAGCCGGCGGGTATGAGCGACGTGACGACCGCGGTGGATACCAGCGTCGGGACGATCGGGCCGGTGGTGGCCAGGGGTTCCAGCGGAGAGATGACCGCGGCGGTTCCGGTGGGTATCAGCGGCGTGACGACCGGGCTGGTGGATATCAGCGTCGGGACGATCGGGCCGGCGGTGCTCAGGGCTTCCAGCGGCGGGATGACCGCGGCGGTTCCGGTGGGTATCAGCGGCGTGACGACCGGGCCGGTGGGTTCCAGCGTCGGGACGATCGGGCCGGTGGTGGCCAGGGGTTCCAGAAGCGGGACGACCGCGCCGGCGGGTATGAGCGTCGGGATGACCGTGGTGAGCGCGGCGGATTTGGCAGTCGGGACGAGCGGGCCGGTGGTGGCCAGGGCTTCCAGCGTCGGGATGACCGGGCCGGTGGTGGCCAGGGGTTCCAGCGGCGGGATGACCGTGGCGGCTATGAGCGGCGCGACACCGGCTACGGCGACCGCGACCGCGGACCCAACCGATTCTCCGACCGCGACGAGGAACAGCAGGTGCCGGGTGGCCCCGAGCTGACCGACGATATCTCCGCCAGCGAGCTGGATGCGGCTGTCCGCGCAGAACTGCTGCCGCTGGCCCGACCCGTTGCCGAAGTGGTCTCACGGCACCTTGTCGCCGCGGGCAAGCTGCTTGACGACGAACCGACACGGGCACTTGAGCATGCGATGGTGGCCCGGCGGCTGGCATCGCGGATCGCTGCCGTGCGTGAGGCTGTCGGCCTGGCCGCGTACCACGCGGGTGAGTGGGCGACGGCGATCGCTGAACTCCGCACGTACCACCGGATGACCGGACGGCAGACCCACCTTGCGGTACTGGCCGACTGCGAGCGGGCGTTGGGGCGGCCGGAGAAGGCAATCGACCTGTTCCGTACAGCCGACCGGGCGAAACTGGGTCGCGATGAGGCATTGGAGCTGCTGATCGTTGCGGCGGGTGCACGCGGCGATATGGGCCAGCACGATGCGGCTGCGACGATGCTTCAAATCCGGGAACTCTCCATCGACTCGGAAGAGCCTTGGGCGGCAAGGCTTCGCTATGCGTACGCGGATGCTCTGCTCGAGGCGGGCCGGACCGAGGAAGCGCGCGAGTGGTTCGGGCGCGCGGCCGAGGTGGATGTCGACAGTACGACCGATGCGGCCGAGCGGCTGCTGGAGATGGACGGCATCACGATCGAGGACGAGGAAGACGAGGAAGACGAGGAAGACGCCAAGTCCGATGTAGACGAAGAAGACGTGGACCAAGAAGACGTCGACGAGGATGAAGGCGAAGACGAAGAAGAGGACGAGGACGAAGAAGGCGAAGAGGGAGACGAGGGCGACGGCGGGCAGGAGAAGGCGAAGCCGGAGTGAGCGGACTCGTCGACCGTTATGACCTGGTGATCCTCGACCTGGATGGCGTTGTCGTACTGGGCGACCGGCCGATCCCCGGCGCTCCGCAGGCCGTCAACCGGTTGCGGCAGAGCGGGAAGACGGTCCGGTTCGCCACGAACAACGCCTCCCGCCGCGCGGCCGAGGTGGCGCGGCTGCTTGTCGGCATCGGGATTGAGGCGGCCGAGAGCGAGGTTCTGACCTCCGCCGGCGCGGCCGCGGCGATGCTTGGCCGCAAACTGCCTCCCGCGGCCCCGGTTCTGGTCATCGGTGCGCCTGCGCTCGCGGAAGAGGTTGCGGCGCAAGGGTTGCGGACCGTTGGGTCGGCCGATGCGGGGCCTGTTGCGGTCATTCAGGGGTACGGCCCAGACGTGGGCTGGCGGGACCTCGCCGAAGCGTGTTTGGCGGTCCGGGCCGGGGCGCTGTGGGTCGCCACCAACACCGACCGTACGCTTCCCACCCCACGCGGCGCACTGCCCGGCAACGGCGCTCTGGTGGCGGCTCTGGCCACGGCGCTCGACCGCCAGCCCGACGTTGTCGTCGGCAAGCCTGAGCCGGAACTGTTCCTGGCGGCCGCCCGGGACACGGGGGCACAGCGTAGCCTCGTGGTGGGCGACAGGCTCGACACCGACATAGCGGGCGCGCATCGGGCGGGAATGGACAGTTTGCTCGTGCTCACCGGCGTCGCGGACGAACGGGCGCTGTCGCTGGTACCCCCGGATAAACGCCCAACGTACGTGGCGCCAAACCTTTCGGGGTTATGGGATGTAGCGTGATGTCATGGTGAACCGGAAGGTGAGTGAACCGGTGCAGGATGCGCTGAAGGCCTATCTCGAGCTTGCCCTTGGACTGACCGAGGCGTCGAGGAAGAAGGCGGAGAAGGCCGTCAAGAAGATGGCCAAAGAGCTTGTCGGCAAAGGAAACGCGACCGCGAGCCAGATCCAGACGGCGGTTGAGGATCTGGTGGCCACCAGCGCTTCCAACCGCGAGGCGGTGACCCGGCTGGTACGGGTCGAGATGGACAGGGCGATGGGCCGCATCGGCTTTGCCACGTCCGAGGAGGTTGCCACGCTTCAGGCGCGGCTGGACGCGATGGAGCGGCAGCTGCGCGACGAGCAGGCGGCGGCGCCGAAGACCTCCGCACCGCAGGCCTCCACGACAAAGCCGTCCACGACAAAGCCGCCCACAACAAAGACAACGACACCGAAGACAACAACGCCAACGGCAACGACGACAAAGGCAACGACGACAAAGACATCCCCGACCAAGAGTTCCACGCCCGGCAAGGCGGCATCGCGGCCGGCCGCGAGCAGGAAGGCGACCGTCGTCCAGACCGCCCCCGTGGTCAAGAAGGAGCCGACGGTAAAGGCGGCAGCCTCGACCTCGTCACCTGACGTGCCCGTGGCGCCGAAAAAGGTACCCCCGAAAAAGGCAGTTAAAAAGACCGCCAAGAAGGCCGTTCCGGTGACCGAGGCGACCCCGT
>DASUXL010000028.1:0-12059 GCA_036377915.1 Candidatus Limnocylindrales bacterium | reverse complement strand
GACCGGCGCCACGGTGCACTACGTGACGGTGCATATCACCACCGACGGCGCTGATCTCCTCCCTGAGGTTGGGACGCTGACCTGGAGCGGGGGTGACCTGTCGTCCCGGACCGTCTACGTCAAGGTCCTCAAGGACGGCACCCAGGAGGCGGATGAGCGGTTCGCCTTGGAGACGCTGTGCCCGGCGTCGGGCGTCGATGGCGGCGCCTCCGCCGAGGGGGTCGTCCTCAACGACGACGGGGGTTTGCCCCTGCCGCCTCTGCCGGTGGTCCACACGTACCACTGCCGGCAGTAGACAGTTCCGCGAGGAGGCGCCGCAGTTGCGCCTCCTCGTGGGTGTCGGGCAGCGAGCGCCGCAAAACCATTGCCAGGTTGAGGTTTTCGCGGGCGGCGTCGAGGTCGCCCATGGCCAGGTAGGTCTGGCCGAGGTGGCCCAGCACGATCGATTCGACGTGATGGTCGCCGCGTTCGAGGCTGAGGGTACGGGCCTCGGTGAACTGTGCCAGTGCCCCGTCGTGGTCGCCGAGCGACAGCAGGGTCGCGCCGACGTCGGCCAGAACTCCCGGCACCTCGTGCAGGTCGCCGATGCGCCGGAAGGTGTGCGCCGAGGAGCGCAGCGCCTCCAGGGCCTTCGAATAGTCGCCGCCGTTGCGGTAAGCCAGTCCAAGACTGTGCAGTACGGCCGCCTCCAGCGGCACGTTGCCGGTCTCGCGGGCGAGCACCAGGGCGCGGGACAGCTTGCCCGTGTCGCTCTGTCCCGCTTGGGCTTGCGCGTACCCGACGTTGTTGAGCGCCACCGCGACCGCCGCCGGGTCGTTGCGGGAGTGCAGTTCAAGTGCCCGCTCGAAGCACACCGCGGCCTCGTCGAAGCGGCGCAGGCCCGCGTAGGCCACGGCCATGTTGTTGTGCACGTGGCCCTCGTCGCGCCGGTCGTCGCCGGCCCGGGCCAGCGGCAGTGCTTCGGCAAGCGCCTCAAGCGCTTCCGGGTAGCGCCGGCCGCCGATGTAGGCGACGCCGAGCGCGCTGCGCATCAGGCCCTCCAATGTGGAGTCGCCGAGCCGCGCCGCCGCGTCGACGCCGAGGCGGCAGATCGTGATGCGGTCGGCGCCGCTGCCGCGCCGGCCGAAGAACCCGGCCAGCAGGTAGGTCAGCTCGCACACCACCCGCAGCCGTCCATGCTCCATGGCGTAGTTGACGACGGGGACGAGGTTGGCGCGCTCGCTGTCCAGAAACGACACCGCGGCTGCCGCTTCAGCCGGGAACGGCAACGATTCGGGCGCGTGCTCGATGGCGGGCACGATCCTGGTCCGGGTGGGACTGAGCGCGGTGTTCGTCGCTGCGCTGACCGCCCGGTACCAGTCAAAAAGCCGGTCAAGCGCGGAGTCGTCATGCACCGCAAGCTCGCGGGCGTACAGGCGGATGAGATCGTGGAACCCGTACCGTCCCGGCTCGATCTCCGTGATCAGGTGGGCGGCGGCAAGCTCGTCGATGCTGCGCCGCACCCGCCCGAGCGACACGCCCGCCAGGGATGCGGCAAGATGCGGCACGAAGCTGACCCCGGGGTGCAGGCCCAGCGCGCGGAACAGGTGCGCGGCGGGCTCGCTCAGCGCGTGGTAGGCCGTGCCGAACACGCCCCGGATCCCTTGCGAGTCACCGGGGACCGACAGCACGTCGAGCCGGTCGTCGCCGGAAAGTTCCGCGACCAGGTCGCCGATGCGCTGCCGTGGCCGGGCGGCAAGCTTCGCCGCGGCGATCCGCAGCGCCAGCGGTAACCGTCCACATAGCTCGGTCAGCGCCGCGGCGGCCTCCGGCTCCCGGTCGACCCGTGCCGCTCCGAGGATGCGCGCCAGCAACTCCGACGCGTCGATGGGCGTGAGCACATCGAGTTCGACCGCGCGCACGGCGTGCTGCACGGCGAGCGCGGACAGCTGCCCGCGGCTCGTCACCACAAGCGCGCTGCCGGAGTTGGCCGGCACCAACGGCACCACCTGATCGGCCGTGCCCGCGTTGTCCAGCACGAGCAGCAGCCGCCGCCGCTCGATCAGCGAGCGGAACAGCGCCGCCTGAGGCTCCATCCCGGCGGGCACCCGGTCGGCCGGAATCCCCAAGGCGCGCAACGCGTGCGTCAGGACCTCGGACGCGCTCAGCGCGGCGTCCGGGTCGTGGCCGCGCAGATCCAGGAAGAGCTGACCGTCCGGGAAACGCTCCCGCACCTCGTGCGCCCACCGGACCGCAAGCGCCGTCTTGCCCACCCCGGCCGGACCCGAGATGACCACGATCGACTCCCCCTGCTCCCAGCCGCGCAGCGCCGCAAGCTCCGGGTCGCGCCCGGAGAAGTGCCCGGCCATCGCCGGAAGCTGGGCCGGGGCCGTGCTTGTGGCCTTTGGCAAATCCAAACCGTTGTCTCGGCGCAGGATCGCCAGTTGCAGCTCTTTTAAGGGGGTACCGGGTTCAAGCCCGAGTTCGTCGGACAGGCGCGTGTACGCGCGCTGGTACTGCTCGAGTGCCTCGGCTTGGCGACCGGACCGGTACAGCGCCAGCATCAGCAGCCCGATCAGCCGCTCCCGCAACGGGTTCGCGGCGACCAGCCGGGCCAGCTCCCCGGTCCCCGCACGATGGTCGCCGGTTGCCAGGCGCAGCTCCCACAGGTCCTCGCACGCGGCAAGGCGCATGGCGTCCAGGCGTTCCCGCTCGGCGGCCAGCCCTTCGTCCTCGCCAACGTCGGCGAGCGCCTCGCCGCGCCACAGCGCCAGCGCGGCCGCGAACCGTTGCGCCGACTGCTCTTCACGCGCCTGCCGCAGCAGATCCTCGAACCTGTGGACGTCGATTTCGGTACGGTCTATCGTCAGCGCATACCCCGGCCCCCGGGTCACCACCGCGTCCGGGATCCCGCAGTTCTCAAGGGCATGCCGCACCCGCGCGACATGGCTTTGCAGCGTGCGCACGGCGGTGCGGGGCGGCCGCTCGCCCCACAAAGCCATGATGAGCCTGGGCTGGGTCACCACCGTGCCGGGGTCGAGCGCAAGCAGCGCCAGCAGCGCGCGCTGGCGCGGCCCCGCCAGGCCGGTCGTCTGCTTTGGACCCGTCACCTCGCACGGCCCCAACAAGCCGATCACCGCAGTGCGCATGGCCGCCATGGTACGGCCGCGTCTTGATTAGAATCAGCCGGTGATCGAGATCCTGGAGCGCCTCGACGTCCTCGCTCACGCCCGACTCGATCTGTCGGATCTCAGCCTGTCCGGTGTCCCCTATGGCTCACGCGCCGCCGACACTGTCGCGCGGGACCGGATCGAGTTTGTCAGTTTCTCGCCGATCGTCCGCCGCACACTCAGCGGCACCGCCATCGACAGCGTGTACTACGGCGCCGATGGCGAGCGGCTGCCGCCCGACCGGGTGGTCGACAGCGTCATCGGCGCCGACGGAGTACTCCACCTCTCCGACAAGACCAGCTACAAGATCGTCGGCGGATCGGTTCGCGGGTTCGCCATCTACGGCGCGGACCGCGGTCACCTTGCCCACTTCGGTTTCCTGCGCTCGCACGACCGGTTCGTCGCCCTGTTCGGGATCGCCGATCGGGTCGAGGAGAGCCGGACCTATGGCGACCTTTTGGGGTACTGGCACCACTTCAAGGATCCCGAGAAGGTGGTGTACTGGGAGAGCTGGGACGAGGACGGCGCCGGGCAGCTCTCATCGATCAGCCTGGGCGACTAGCCGTAAAGATCGGGACAACTTCCGGGAAACTGCCCACTCAGCGCGCTGGGAGAGGGCAGTTTCCCGGAAGTTGCCCGGATCAAGGGCTCAACCGCCATGGCACTGGGTAATGCAGCGCAATGGACACGTACAAAGTCGGATATTTCGTAGGAAGTCTTTCCTCGAAATCCATCAACCGCGAGCTGTCCAAGGCGCTGGTCCGGCTGGCACCCGACGACCTCGAATTCACCGAGATCCCGATCGGGAACCTGCCGTTGTACAGCCCGGACTACGACCCGCATTACCCGCCCGAGGCGCTCGCGCTCAAGGACGCGATCCACCACTCGGAGGCGATCCTGTTCGTCACGCCCGAGTACAACCGCTCGATTCCGGGAGCCCTGAAGAACGCTATCGACTGGGCCTCGCGGCCGTGGGGCCAGAACGCCTTCGACCATATCCCGGCCGCGGTGATCGGCGCCTCCATCGGCCAGATCGGGACAGCGCTCGCCCAGCAGAGCCTGCGCGGCGTGCTGAGCTTCTGCAACGCCCGGCAGATGACCGCGCCGGAGGCCTACATCCATTACACGCCGGAGGTTTTCCCCGGCGACGGCGTGGTCACCAACGAGGCGACAAAGACGTTCCTTGCCACGTTCCTGTCGGAGTTCCGCGATCACATTATGCGCGTGCTGACCGTGCTACCCCGGCCCGGCCGCGTCGTTCCGGTCAGATAAGGCATCAAGGATCAGATCCAGGCCGAACTCGAACTGAGCGCCGAAATCGTATCCGGGCTTTGCCACGTGCTGCGTGGCGAACTCGGCAAGATGCGGGTACGCGCCGGCGAAGCCCTCCATGATCGAATCGGCCACCGCGACGGCCGAGTCGGCGCTGTCGAACGGCAGTGACACCTGTTGCAGCACAAAGCCGTAGACGTAGGCGTCGATGAGCGCGTACGCGTGGGCCGTCAACGGCAGGGAGAAGCCTCCGGCGCGCAGCACGCCGAGCATGGCGTCGTGGTGGCGCAGGGTCGCCGGACCCGGGTTTGTCCGCGTCTCCACGAGGGTCAGCGCCCACGGATGCCGGGTCAGGACCGCCCGCGCCGAGACGGCCCGCCGCCGGACCTCGGCGCGCCACTGCCCGCCCTTCTCCTCGGGCAGTTCAATCTCGGCGAACACCAGGTCCACGAGGCCGTCGAGCAGTTCCTCCTTGCCGCTGATGTAGTGGTACAGCGACATCGGCTTGGCACCGAGCTCCTGCGCCAGCGACCGGATGGTCAGCGCGGCCAGGCCGTGCGCGTCCGCTATCGCCATCGCCGCCCGAAACACCCGATCGCGGCTCAACTTGTCACTCATCACCGGCAAGCGTACCGTACTAAGTACGTCGTACTAAGTACGAAGCCGTGCGTCACGGAGGAGGGTCAAATCATGGGAAAGATCACCGGAGCGCTGTTCCTGCTGGCGTTCGCCGCCTACGGCACCGGGAGCGCCCTGGCCGGCAGCGCCGCCGGGACCGCGCTCACGCTCCTCAACTCGGTCATCGTGGCCACGATCGGCGTACTCGTCTTCCGCGCCCTTCGCCCGCACCGCGCCCGCGCGGCCTGGATCTATCTGACCGCCCGCGGCGCGGAGGCCGCTCTGCTCGGCGCCGGCGTGATCCTGCTGAACGCCGCGCAGCCCCAAGCCGCCGACACCGCTTACCAATTCGCCATGCTCGCGCTCGGGCTGGGCAGCCTGCCGTTCTGCGCGGCCCTGCCGCGGGCCGGCTGGGTGCCGCGCTGGCTGGCGGTCTGGGGATTCCTTGGATATGCCTTGCTCGCCGCGGGTTCCTTGGCCGCATTAGGGGGTACCGACACCGGCCTGCTCCTGTCGATTCCCGGTGGGCTCTTCGAGGTCGTGTTCGGGGTTACCTTGCTGTACAAGGGTTTCTCCCGAACCGGCCGCACGCCGGGCACCCCGGACCCGAGGCGGGCCTCACTTGTCGCCGGGCTCGGCCTGCTCGTGCTGTCGGTCACCGCCGGGATCGCCAATGTCGGTGTCCTGGAACGGCTCGTCACCGGCGACGCGGCCGAGACCACCGCACGCATGCTTGCCGACCGGCGGGCGTTTCAGCTCGCCATCCTCGGCCTGTCCGTCGTGGCGGTCCTCGACGTTGTCGTCGCCTGGGCGCTGTGGGCGTTCTTCGACCGCGTCCACCACACCGGAGCAGTCGTCGCCGCCTGGTTGCGGACCATTTACGCCGCCGTCTTCGGCGCCGCCATCACCTATCTCGTGGCCGCCGAACTCCAGCTCCCCGGCTCAGAAATGTTCGCTCAGATCGGCCGGTTCCACGACCTGTGGGATGTCGGGCTGATCCTGTTCGGGGCCCACCTCGCGATGCTCGGATGGCTGTCCTGGCGGTCCGGCACGATGCCGCGCTTCGTGGCCGTGCCGCTGGCCGTGCTGCTTGCCGTCGCCGGAGCCGGCTACCTCATCGACTCGATCGGGCGCCTGGCCTTTGACGGGTACAGCATCGGACTGTCCGCCGTCACCTTCGCCGGAGAAGCCGTGCTGATGGTGTGGCTGCTCATCTTTGCCCTGCGGCGGCCCGGCCAGCGACCGCCGGCCCAGCGACCCCGGCCCAGCGACCTGGCCCAGCGACCCCGGCCCAGCGGCTGCCCGGCCAGCGGCCGCCTGCCCCGCGGCGGAACGACCTGACCGGCACCGGTCCTGAGGGGGTAACCGGCACCGGCCAGGAAAACGCCCGCACGGTCAGGGAACGGTGACCGTCACCGATGTCCCGGTCGGCGACAGGTTGCCGCTGAGATCCTGCGCCTTGACCGTGAACGTGTAGGTCTGTCCACTGAATACGGTGCAGAACTCGTCGGTGAGGCTGTAGAAGCTCACCCCCAGCCCGCCACCGAAGGCTTCGGTGCCGTTGGCGAAGAGCCGGTAGGTCGAGACCCCGCGGTCGTCAGAGGACGCGTCCCAGGTCAATCCGCTGACACGGCCATACGCGTCCCTTGCGAGGCGCAGGTTGGACGGTGTCGTCGGTGGGCTCGCGTCCGCCTTGGTGGTCGCGGTTACCGCAATCGGTGCGGTCAGGCTGTAATCGGTGCGCCTGGCCCGTACCTCGATCGTGTGCGTCGTCCCGGCGCGAAGGTAGTCGACACTTCCGGCCGTACCGTACGACGAGTTGACCCACAGCCCGTTGCGGTAGATGAGGTAGTACGCGACCGAGACGCCCGCAGGCGCTTCCCATGCCAGGTCGATCGAGTCGAAGTCGACCCCGGTCACCTGAAGTCCTTGCGGGGCAGCGGTGCCGGACCCGGCCTGCGCGGGTTGCGCAAGAGCCAGCGCCGAGGCGGTCACTACAGCCACGATCATGGCGATGGTGGTGGAACTCCTGCGATATCTCATACCAATAAGCACGTCTCTCCAAGATATTTGGTTCAATATCATCTATTTTTGTGATCGGTCGTTAGTGGACAGGCAGCGTGGCTTCCACCGCGATACGATCGATCTCCGAGGTCCGGACCTTTATCTCCAGTTGCCAGGTCCCGGCCATCGGAATCGTCAGCCCGGCCGAGGTGTAGTCGCCCGGCCGTACCTTGCGCAGCGTCACCGGCAGCGGGCCGATGCCTTGCGCGTCGAGGCGGAGCGCGGCCGTCACCTCCGGCACGTCCCACGGCTTGCTCGACGAGTCGAGCACCGCGAGCACGAGGGTATTCTCGCCCACCCGGGCCGGTTCGAGCTGAACATATACCCGCCCTCCCCCGGCCAGCGAGAGCTGCGAGGCGACGACCTCGGGCAGCGGCGCCGGAGACGGCGAAACCGTTGCCCCGGTGGGGCTTTCGCCGGCGGCGGCCGCGGGCCTCGCCCCCGGTGGGGTGGCGACGAGCAGCGAGGTGATGGCCAGGACCGCCACGCCGATCGCGACCTCGATCCCGACCGTCCAGCGCAACCGCTTTCGTGCCAGCAACTCCCGCTCCAGATTGGCTCGGTCGGCCTTGCGAACCGAGCGCGATGCCGTCCCGCCGCCTCCCCCGCCTCCTCTGCCGCCGCCGCCCTTGCGGCGTTTGCCAGGCATTCGCCCCGTCGTGGGGGCCGTCAGCGGGCTTGTGCCAGGCACTCGCCCCGCAGTGGCGGCCACCAGCGGGCGTTTGCCAGGCACTCGCCCTAATGTCGCGGCGTGAGCGGGCGACTGCCCGGCAATCGCCCCAGGGGACGCAGTCGCCCCAGGGGACGCAGTCGCCCCAGGGGACACGTCATCCACGCCATCCAAGTCATCCACGCCATCCATGTTGGACAGTGCGGCCTTGAACCGGCGGTGCACCAGCGTGCGCGACATCCAGCCGAACCAGAGCAGCACGCCGACGACCGCGAGCTTGAACACCAGCAGCCGGCCGTAGCCCGATCCGGCCAGCGCGCCGAGCGAACCCACCCCGCGCCAAGCCTGGTAGGTACCGGTCGCCACGAGCAGGCCGACACAGATCATCGCCAGCCGCGAGAAACGGGTCACCCCGAGCGCCACCTCGGCAAGCGGCCGGACGGCCGTGCGCGAAAGCAGCGCGGCGACAAGGAAGGTGAGCCCTCCGAACCACGCGGCCATCGCGGCGAGGTGGACCGAGTCGGCAAGCCACGCCAGCGGGTTGGTCTCGGCGTTGGCGTGCCCCGTGCCGATCCACGTGGCCGGCAGCGCGACGCCTAGCACCGCGGCCGACCAGACCGTCCACCGTGGACGGCCGAACACCCGCCGGGCCAGGAATGCGAGCAGCACGCCCGCGAGGACGAGCAACTGCAACCGGGTCACGACAAAGCGGCCGAAGTCCGTACCCCATGTGGCGGAAAGCAATTCCGGATCCGCGACCGAACGCAGGGTGCCACCGTTGGCGTACGGTCCCTGGATCAGCAGTACCGACACGGCACCGGCCGCGCTGATGATCCACCCGGCGAGCAGGAGCCGCCGGGCGCGGCGGTGCGCCCAGCCCGCCGGCCAGCAGACGAACAGGAACAGCGCGCCACCCAGGAGCAGAGCCAGCCCGGCATAGCCGAGCCAGCGCAGCAGCCAGAACACGGTGGTCACGCCGGGATCGGCGGTCGCCTGGGCGCCGGCCGGCAGCGGGGTGACCCGCGTGTCGCCGACGCCGAAGCTGAACGCGCCATGGATCGGGTGCGAGTCGGCCGAGACGACCCGCCACGAGACGACATACGCTCCGGTGCCCAGCCCGGCGGGTACCGGAAGGATCGCCACGCGCCCTTCCTCGTCGATGCGGGCGGCCGATGGTGCGGTGCCCAGCACCGCACCCGACGCGTCTAGCAGCCGGATCCCGTCGCGGACGAGCAGTACCCGCTCGCTGAACCGCAGCACGATCTCGGCCGGGGCTGAGTCCAGGCGCGCGCCGTTGGCCGGCGTGGTGCCGACCAACTGCGCGTGCCCGTAGGCCGGGCTAGACGGCCCGGCGAGGACCCCGGCGAGGGCGGCGAGCAAGGCGAGAAGGATCACCGCCCAGCGCCGGTTCATCATGGTCCTCCTAACTCACTGTGCTATCGGGATGGGTGTGACTGCCTGGACTCCCGCCGCCTGATGGGGCAGTGGGAGCACCCGGAAGATGCCCCAGATGCCCGCTTCGGCAAACGGTGACCTGGCGTCCTGGTACAGGTAGTCACCGGTGAACCCGCCTGACCCACCGGCGGAGGTGAGCTCGACATCGATCGTCTCGCCCGCTCCGACTGTGCGCGCGGTCATCAGCTGCGACCGCTTGTCGGTGGTACCGTTCCACATCCTCGGTTCGAGCGGGAAGGTGTGCCCGCCGACGGTGAAGGAGTGGAACTGGTCCGAGGCGCCTACGGCGACCCGCCAGACCACCGGGTCCTTCTCGTGTGTCATGTAGGTCGGGGTGTCCGGTTGCCCGTGCAGCCCCGAGGTGAACCCGGCGCCGTAGCCGCCGTTGACCGTCACCGCCGTGTAGTTGGCGGGGTTGGCGGTCAGTCCAAGGCGTACCGTCAACGGCTCATTGCGGTAGTTGACGGAGTTGTACGCCTTGTCCAGCGATCCGGCGTTGTTCGCCGTTCCCGGTGGTGCGCCCTCGACGGGCGCGGTCGGGATGTTGGCGGCGGTGACGCTGTTGATGCCGATCCCGGCCACCTGGTCGATGTACGGCACGATGCTCCGGCTGTACTGCTGATCGGTGGTCTGGACCTGCATCGCGAACTCACGGAAGTCGTCACTGGGACCCGATACCGGCCCGCGGATGACCGCCTGGGTGGCGGTCTTTGTCGAGCCGAGGGCGTCGCCGGTGAAGCTGTCCTGCCATGTCGACCCTTGCGGCTCGACGATGAGCATCCCGTAAGCACCGTGGCGCAATGATCCGACGCTGCCCAGGTTCTGGAAGATGGTCGTGCCCAGTTCCTGGTCGGCGTAGTACTTGTAGGTTATGGACTGTCCTATAGCGACGGTCGAGTCGGCGTTGAGGCCGATCGCCGCGCCGGCGGACAGCTCCTGATTCTTGGCGAGCTTCCCGAGATCAAGCCCTGCACGGGTACCGCCGTACAGGGATCCCGGGGTGAGCTGGTTGCGGAACGTGATCGACAGGCAGTCACCCTTGTTGGCCCGGATGACCAACGGCTCGACCGGCTTTGTCCCGCCGGCGATTCCCGCCATGTCGGAGGTAAGCGAGTAGATCACTCCGCTCACGTCCGAGAACGGTGCCGTCGGCAGTGCCTTGTTGAAAATCGAGACGTCGTAACTGCGAGCCGGTACACCGCTCGGGCACGGGTTGGCCGTCGAGGAGACGACCGCGGTGTTGACCGCGCCGCTTGAGGTGTACGCCGGCCCCGGGTTCGGACCCGGAGTCGCCTGGGTGTTGCCGGTCGCCGCGGTCTGCTTCGGGAAACCCGTCCCAGTCGGCGGTGTCTTGTTAGGCAACGGTTTCAGGCTGCTCTGCAGCTTGTCGAACACCCGGAAGATGCCCCACGCGCCGCTCTCCAGAGCGAACGTCCGCGTGCTGTAGTACAGGTAGTCACCCGGACTCTTGGAGGGACCGCCCGCACCTCCGTCCAGCACGTAGTCGAACCGTTCGGAGATGCCCGTTGTAGCCGCGTCCATCAGCTGGCCGTCGGAGTTGAAGCGCTCCACCCGGAACCTGTGGCCCTGGATGCGTAGCGCCTCCGCCCGTTCGTTGAGCCCGATCGTCCGGATCACCACGGGGTCACCGGCATACGCCCGCAACAGCGGTGTCTTCGGATCGCCATACTTCACCGACGAGAAAACATACGGGTCGACGGTGGAGATGGTGGCCCTTGTCGTGGTCGCGTTCGCGTTGGCCGGATCATCCGGTCCGCGGCTGAACGCATTTCTACAACGTTGCCCGCTGTACTCCTGTCTTTGCATGGTGCTGGCGGGATCCGCGGGGGTCGCGCCGGGCGGGGTGCGCTCACCGACCGGTTCGGCCTTCAGGTTGATCGAACCCTCTTCGCACTCCTGGCCGAAGTTGAACGGGTTCAGACCACCTCCCGAGGCGGCGGTGAGCTCGTTGCGCCCTCGCCGTCCATTGTGGAGGAACACGGTGAACTCCCGGAAGGCGCCGGATTGCCCGACCCCCACCGAGCCCGAGGTGCGGATGTCGACCGTGGTGCCGCTCTTGACCTGGTTTCCGGTCACCGGGTCGTGATAGGTGGAGCCGGCCGGCTCGATGATGTGCGCGCCGAACAGGCCGTGCGCCCACGACTCGATGCCGTCGACGTGGTCGTGCCAGAAGACCGTCCCGGAGTCCACATCGGAGTACCAGCGGTACTGCACGAACTCCACGGTCACCGGCTCGCCCGCGGCGTGCGACTTGGCCAGATTGCTCTCCAGCGTCAGCCGGTTGCCGCTTATCGCGGTGATTTTCCGGATCTCAATATTGGGGGTACCGACACCGATGCCGACCGAGACCCCGACGCGCAGCTGCCCGAGCGCCGACACAGTGATCGTGTTGGCCGCGTCCACGGACGAAAGCGTGCGGGCCTCCCGGTTCATCGAGAAGGTCGACTGCTCGTAGGCGAAGCCGGTGATGACACCGTCGGACGCCCGCGGGTCGAACTGCACGAAGTGCGTGTGCATGTTGGTCTTCTCCTGCACCGCCGGGTTCAGCTGGTGCCCGAAGGTGATCGACACGCAGTCACCCACATTGGACCGGATCGTCAGCGGCTCTACCGGTTTCGTACCCCCAAGGACCGCATTCTTGTCCTCGTTGAGTACGAAGATCTCACCGTTGGCGTCGCGTTCCCGGTTCGTCGCCTGGAAAGCGACGGAGATCGCGGTTATGTCGTAACTTCGTTGCGGTGCGGCCGCCGGACACAGCCCGTCCGGTCTTGTCGACGACGCCGTGTTGCCTAGATATGGCGCCCCCGAGT
>DASUXL010000027.1:0-3231 GCA_036377915.1 Candidatus Limnocylindrales bacterium | reverse complement strand
AGACCGCGCTGCGCTTCGAGGCGAACAACCTCGACAAGACCAAGCTCGGGCCGGCGATGGAGAAGTGCGGCAAGTACCTTCCCGACGGCGGTGACAACGTGCGCCTCAGCCCGGAGCAGATCGAGCAGGTGCGCAAGTTCGCCCAGTGTATGCGCGACAACGGCGCGACCAACTGGCCCGATCCCGAGCCGGACGGCACCTTCAAGACCGGCTCCGGCTCCGGCATCAACAAGGACGATCCGGCCGTTGCCGCCGCGCTCGAGAAGTGCCGGGCCGGGATGCGATGAACAGAAGGATATTTCTCGCGGCCTGCGGGGTGGTTGCCGCGGGTGGGGCCGGTGCGGCCGCAGTCGGTTTTGGAGGATCATCGGGGGGTACCCCGAAGCGAGGCACCCAGCCGCCGAAAACCGCGGACATCACCCGTGCCACCCTGACCGACTTCGAGGAGGTTGACGGGGAGCTCGCCTACGGTCAGCCGGAGCCGTTGCGCCATCAGGGTGGCGGGACCCTCACCTGGCTGGCCCCGGTGGGGTCGACCGTGGAGCTCGGCAAGCCACTGTTCAAAGTGGACAACCGGGCGGTGCCGCTCCTGTTCGGGCCGCTGCCGCTGTACCGGCCGCTGTCCTCCGGCGCCGAGGGTCCCGACGTCGCCCAGCTGGAGCAGAACCTGAAATCCTTGGGCTACAGCGGATTCACCGCAGACGACCGGTACAACTCGGCGACCGCTTCGGCGGTCAAGAAGTGGCAGAAGGACCTGGGCCTGGAGGAGACCGGTGTCGTAGCTCCGGGCCAGGCCGTCTACGCACCGGGCGCGCTGCGGGTCGCCGCGCACCAGGCGCGCGTCGGCGACCCGGCCGGCGGCCAGATCCTTTCCTGCACCGGGGTTTCGCGGGTGGTGACGGTCAACCTGCCGGTGACCCGGCAGGGCCTTGCCGTCGCCGGGGCCACGGTCCAGGTGACACTGGCCGGCGGCAAGGGCGTGGCCGGCAAGGTCGAGTCCATCGGGGTGGAGGCCCAGGCGCAGCAGGAGCAGCAGGGACAGCAGGGGCAGCAGCCTACGGTGGAGGTGGTGGTCTCCATCGCCGACCAGGGTGCCCTTGGCAACCTGCAGCGCAGTCCGGTCAAGGTGAAATTCATCGCCGAAGAGCGGCGGGACGTCCTGACGGTACCCATATCGGCATTGGTCGCCTTGAGCGAGGGCGGTTACGGCCTGCAGCTCGTCGACGGAGCCACGACCCGCTACGTCGCCGTCGAGACGGGGCTGTTCGCGAGCGGCCGCGTCGAGGTGCGCGGCGGCGACCTGCGCCCGGGTATGAAGGTCGTGGTACCGAAATGACAGTGGCGCTATTGGAGAATGTCACCAAGACGTATCCGGGCGGGGTCACCGCGCTCAGCGACGCCTCGCTCAGCGTCGAAGCGGGCGAGGCGGTCGCCATCGTCGGCCCGTCGGGGTCGGGCAAGTCGACGCTGCTGCACCTGATCGGCACGCTCGACCGGCCGTCGTCGGGCCGGGTCACCATCGACGGATATGAGGTCGGCGCGCTGACCGACCGCCAGCTGTCGGCGCTGCGCGCCTCGGCCATCGGCTTCGTCTTCCAGCAGTTCCACCTCGCCGCCGGGGTGTCCGCATTGGACAATGTCGCCGATGGGCTGCTCTACGCCGGGGTCAACCTGCCGCAAAGGCGTTCCCGCGCACGGGAGACGCTGGAGCGCGTCGGGCTTGAACACCGGCTCGGCCACCGGCCGCACGAGCTTTCCGGTGGGGAGAAGCAGCGCGTCGCGATCGCCCGCGCGGTCGTCGGCGAACCGGCGCTGCTGCTCGCCGACGAGCCTACCGGCAACCTTGACTCGGTGTCCGGGGCGAGCGTCATGGACCTGCTGCGCGACCTCAACGCCGAGGGCACCACCGTTCTCGTGATCACGCACGATCGCGAGATCGCGGCGTCGTTCGGCCGCAAGGTGGAGATGCGCGACGGGCGGATCCTGCCGTGAAACCACTTCTGCCTCAACGCCTGACCCCGTCCGATGTGGTGCGGGTCGGCGGCGCCGGGCTGCGCGCCCGTCCGTTGCGGGTTTTCCTTTCCGCCCTTGGCATCGCCATCGGCATCGCCGCGATGATCGCGGTGGTCGGCATCTCCACGTCCTCGCGTGCGGAGCTCGACCGAACCCTGGCCCAGCTTGGTACCAACCTGCTGACCGTCGGACCGGGCAACAAGCTGTTCACCAACGAGAAAGCGGCGCTGCCGCAGGAGTCGGTGTCGATGATCGCCCGGATCGGGCCGGTACTGTCGGCGACCGCGACCGGCCGGCTCAACGAGACGCGCGTGTACCGCAACGACCGGATCCCGGAGGGCCAGACCGGCAGCATCGCCGTCGTAGCCTCCTATCTCGACCTGCTCGACACCGTCGGCGCCACGGTCAGCGACGGGGTATGGCTCAACGAGGCGACGGCCCGCTATCCGGTCGCCGTGCTCGGTTCCCTTGCCGCCGAACGCCTCGGCGTCCCCGAATCGGGGCAGCAGGTCCAGGTTTGGCTGGGCGGGCGGTGGTTCACCGTCATCGGCATCCTTGAACCTGTCCCGCTGGCACCGGAGCTCGACACGTCCGCGATGGTCGGCTGGTCCGCCGCGCAGACCTACCTCGGGTTCGACGGGCACCCCACGACCGTTTACTCGCGGGCGCGTGAGGATCAGGTGACGGCGGTGCAGAAGGTACTCGCCGCCACCGCCAACCCGCAGGCGCCGGCCGAGGTGACGGTGTCGCGGCCCTCGGACGCGCTCGCCGCCAAGAACGCCACGGATCGGGCGTTCACCGGGCTGCTGCTCGGGCTGGGTGCGGTGGCGCTGCTCGTCGGCGGGGTCGGCGTGGCCAATACGATGGTCATCTCGGTGCTTGAACGGCGTTCGGAGATCGGGCTGCGCCGGTCTCTCGGTGCGACGCAGGGGCAGATCCGCTTGCAGTTCCTGGCGGAGTCGCTGCTTCTGTCCACATTGGGCGGTGGAGGTGGGGTGCTGCTGGGCATCGCGGTCACGGCGGTCTACGCCACCACCCAGAGCTGGCCGACCATGGTGCCGGCCTGGGCGATGGCCGGCGGGGTCCTCGCCACGGTCCTGATCGGAGCGGTCGCCGGGCTGTACCCGGCAGTCCGCGCCGCCCGCCTCTCCCCAACCGAAGCCCTGACAACCTAGTCCCATCCGCCAAGATCCGGCAATTTGCCAGGCAATCCCGCGG
>DASUXL010000026.1:0-16562 GCA_036377915.1 Candidatus Limnocylindrales bacterium | reverse complement strand
CGGGATTGCCAGGCAAATTGCGCGATCTTGCGGGGGACGAGGATGCCGGGCAGGGCGCCGCCGGGGGCGCGGCCCAGCGCCTCGTGCACGCCGGACACGTCGCTAGCCAGTACCGGGATGCCGCGCGCCAGCGCCTCGGTGACCACCATGCCGTACGTCTCGCCACGCGAGGGCAGCACGAGCAGGTCCGCCTCCGCATACGCGGCCTCCAGGTCCGCCCCGGTCCGCGCACCGCAAAACCGCAACCGCCCAGCGATCCCGGCTTGTGCGGCTCGCCGCCGCACAAGCTCCACAAAGGACGGATCGCGGTCGAGCGACCCGACGCACACGCAGTTCCAGAAGGGATGGGAGCCAAGGCTCGCCAGCGCCTCCACGAGGATGTCGTGTCCCTTGTTCGGGGCGACCGCGGCCACGCACAGCAACCGGGACCCGCCCGGTGAACCCGGCGCGACCGAGGCCTCGTCGACTCCGGGCGGAGCGGCGTGCACCCGCTCGGCGGGCAGGCCGTAGAGCTCAAGCAGCCGTCCACGCGCCCAGCGGCTGGTCGTCACGATCGCCACGGCGGACGAAAGTGCTTGCCCCTCAAGGGTGTTGGCCAGCGGCATGTGCATCAGGACTACCAGGCGCAGCCGCCGGGCATGCGGCTGCAGCAGATCCGGGACGGCGGAGGCGATCAGACCGTCCACAAGCGTCACCGAACCGTCGGGGACCTTTCCCAGTACCCCCGAAAAGTCCGAACGATCGGAAGGGCTCGGCTGCGGCCAGGTCCCCCGGGCGGCCTGCTCGTGCACCGAGAACCCTTGCACCGCAAGGCCTTGGCAGATCCTGCGGTCATAGATGTTGCCGCCGCTCGGGGCCGCCGGGTCGTCGATGTCGTTGGGTAGCAGCACGTGCACCGAATGTGAGGTCATAGGGCCCGCTCGTAGCTGGCCCACGCGATGTGCGACTCGTGCAGCGTGACCGTGATCCCGGCGAGCCCGTGCGCGCCCGCCCCGAGGTCGCCCGCGTGTACGCGTTCGGCGAGGCGGTCGGCGACCACTTTGGCCAGCACCTCCGTGGTGGTGTTGACGCCCTCGAAACCCGGTTCGTCATCGAGGTTGCGCAGGTTCAGCTCGCCCAGTACCGCCTTGAGCTGCCTGGTGGCGAGGTCGATGTCCACCACGATGCCGTCCGCGTCCAGCTCGGCCCGGCGGAACGTGGCGTCGACGAGATAGGTGGCGCCGTGAAGCCGTTGCGCCGCGCCGAAAATCTGGCCCCGGAAGCTGTGCGCGATCATGATGTGGTCGCGGACCGTCACACTGAACAATTCGTTACGCTCCCTCGTAGTTAATTACATGACACAGTCCTGGACGGTGCCCGGCGGCGATCTCGGCAAGGACCTCGGGAAGGTCCTCGAAGTCGGATTCCCCGCTGAGCAGCGCGTCGAACCGGTCGTCGGCGAGCAGCCGCAGGGCGAGTCCGAGCCGGTCGGTGAAGGTCCGCGAACCGGCGCGCGCGGGGGAGACCGTGCCGACCTGGCTGGCGCGGATGCTCAGCCTGGCGGAGTGGAACGAGCCGCCCAGCGGGAGGGTCACCTCGCGGTCGCCGTACCAGCTCAGCTCGATCACGCTGCCTTCGCGGGCGAGCAGCTCGAGGGCCAGCCGCAGCCCTTCGCCGGTGGCGCTGGCGTGGAAGACGAGGTCACGTCCGCCCGCGGCGCGGTCGGGCGGCGCGAAACGGACTCCGAGCGCATCGGCGACCTTCGCACGCTCGGCTACCACGTCGACCAGCTCGACCTCGACGCCCGGGATGCGGGTGGCGAGCGCCGCCACGCAGCAGCCGACCATGCCCGCGCCGATCACCGTCACCCGGTCGCCGACCAGCGGCGCCGCGTCCCACAACGCGTTCACCGCGGTCTCCACGGTCCCGGCCAGGACCGCTCGGGCGGCCGGCACGCCGGGCGGCACCGCAACGACGGCCGAGGCCGGGACTACATAGGCACTTTGATGGGGATACAGGCAGAAGACCGTGCGCCCCAGCAACTCGTCGGGGCCACGCTCGACAACACCGACGTTGAGATACCCGTACTTGACCGGCCCGGGGAACTCGCCGTCCTGGAACGGCGCCCGCATCAGGGCATGCTGGCTCTGCGGCACCTCACCACGGAACACCAGCGACTCGGTCCCGCGGCTGATACCTGAGTGGACGGTGCGGATCAGTACATCGTCCGGACCGGGTTCGGGCAGCGGGATTCGCCGGATCCCTCCGGATCCGGGTGCGCTGATCCAGAAGGCCCGTGCGTATAGTGCCATTGGCCTCCTCACAGCGCACGGCGGGAAACGCGGGTCCTACGAGACTTTACGGAGGAAAGGTGTCCCAGGTTCGATCCGGCCCGCTGATCGGGCTGATCGTTCAGTTCGCCCTGCTGGCCGCGCTCGCCGCCACGGCCGGTTTAGGAGCGGCGGGATGGCTGACCGGAGCGGTTTTCGGGTTTGGACTGTGTGCGATCGTGTGGCGCGCGATGGCGCGGGCCGAGTTAGTCCACTATGGACCCGCCGATTGGGTGACACAGACGCGAGCCTCACTCGTGGGCTGCGTGACCGCGCTTGTGGCCGACGGCTTCGTCCGTCCCGCACCGGTCGCGATCCTTGTCACCCTCGCCTCCGTGGCCCTTGCGCTCGACCTGGTCGACGGCAGGGTGGCGCGGCGCACCCGCACCGCCTCGGAGTTCGGTGCCCGCTACGACATGGAGGTCGACGCGTTCCTGATCTTCGTACTCAGCGTGCACGTGTCCCGCACGTTGGGATGGTGGGTGCTGGTGATCGGCGTGATGCGCTACGCGTACGTCGCCGCCCGCTGGGTGCTGCCGCTCCTGCGGGCCAGCGTGCCGCCGCGCTACTGGAACAAGGTGGTTGCGGCGATCCAGGGCGTCGTGCTGACGGCCGCGGCGAGCGGCCTGCTGCCGACCGTGGTGTCGGTGGTCGCGGCAGTGGGGGCGCTGGTGCTGCTGGTGGAGTCGTTCGGCCGCGAAATCGTCCTGCAGGTGCGGCTAGCGCAGGCGCGCGTAGATATCCCCGGACCGGCCCAGCGGGCGGAACCGGTCAAGCAGCGCCACAAGGCCGGCCGGGCCTAGCCAGCTTTCGCTCGCCCAGCGCATCGTCTCGATCGGGGAGTAGTTGTACTCGTACCGGGCGAACTGCTCCACCAGGTCGAGGACTGCCAGGGCGGCGTCGTGGGCGGGCGGCAGGTACTCGAACGACAGTGCCCGCAGCGGCCGGCTCAGCCCTTGAAGCACCTCGGCCTCGAAACCCTCCACATCGATCTTGCAGAAGGCCGGTTCGCCGTGCTCCTTCACCAGCTGGTCGAGCGTTGTCACCTCGACCTCGACCGAGGTGTCCCAGCGGACCGCGGCGAAGCGCTCGTCCGCCTCGGTGACTGTCCGCATCCAGCCGTCGGACATCGACGACACGGTCGGGGTGGCGCTGGAGACGGCAAGGCGGGCCGTGCCTGCGTGGGCACCGGCCGCCTTGGGCACGATGGTGACCCGCGGGTCGCGCCCGAACAGCAGGCGCAGCACGCGCAGGCAGTCCGGCTGCGGCTCCACCGCAACCACTCGCGCGCCCAGCCTCCGCCACGCCCGTACCCGGCTGCCGACGTGGGCACCGATGTCGAAGCCAAGCTCACCCGGTGCGAGGAACTGGCCGTACAGCCGGGCCATGCGCCGCTGACGGCCCGGAATGCCGTGGTAGATGGCCAAGGACCGGGCTATTCCCCATGCGCGGCTGAGCACCATGCGCTCCTAACCCACGGGCCAGAGCTGAAGCGTGGCCTCTGCGTCCAAAGTAGACAGGTCGGGCCCGGGCCGGCCGGAGCGGGCCGCGATCTCGGCCACCGCCTCGGCGAAACCCTCGGCGTCCTGCCCGACGCTGACGAACTCACCGTAGGTCAGGTCGATCTCCAGGCTGAGGCGCCTCACCCCGTGCGGCGGCAGCTCGATCACGTCGAGCGAGATTTCGGCGATCTCCGGCCAGGGCATGAGGCTGATCCACTCGACACTGGACCGGCTGTGCACCTCCACGCCCGAGTCGGTTACCGAGACGCGCTCCACCAGGCGATCGTACCCGCAGGCTAACGTTGGCCTCGTGCGCCTCGCGACCTGGAACGTAAATTCGATCAAGGCAAGGCTGCCGCGGCTGCTCGACTGGCTGCGCACTGCCGCTCCCGACGTCGTCTGCCTGCAGGAGACAAAGACCGGCGACTTTCCCGCCGAGGCCGTCGCCGAGCTGGGCTACGAGGTGGCCGCGCACGGCGACGGGCGCTGGAACGGCGTGGCGGTGTTGTCCCGCGTGGGACTGGCCGACGTCACGCTCACCTTTCCGGCAGAGCCCGGCTTCCCCGATCCGGCGAGCCCGCCCGAGGCCCGCGCCGTCGGCGTGACCTGCGGCGGCGTGCGGATGTGGTCGCTGTACGTGCCCAACGGCCGCACCCCGCTCGACCCGCACTACACCTACAAACTGGCGTGGCTGGCCGCACTGCGCGGCGCGCTCGAGGACGAGATCGCGCGGCACGCCCGGCTGGTGGTGTGCGGGGACTTCAACGTCGCCCCGACGGACGCCGACGTCTGGGATCCCAAGGCGTTCGAGGGCGCCACGCACGTGACCGAACCGGAGCGGGAAGCCTTGGCCAAGCTGCGCGGCTTGGGTTTGCATGATGTGGTACCCCGCCCGCTCAAAGGATCGAATCCCTTCACGTATTGGGACTACCGGGCAGGAATGTTCCACAAGGACATGGGGATGCGGATCGACCTGTTCTACGCCACCGCCCCGGTGTCCAAGGCGGTGACCGACGCCTTCATCGACCGGGAGGCGCGCAAGGGCACGGCACCCTCAGACCACGCCCCGATCGTGGTCGACGCCGGCCTCTAGGATCGCTGTCCATGAGCTTGGACAACCGGGTGCAGAGTTCCGTGGTGGAGAACCTGCGCCGCCGCCCCCGGCCGGTGGAGGTGGGGCCGTTCGTGATCGGCTGCGACCCCACCACCGACAACCCGTTCATCAACTACGCCACACCCGTGCCCGGTGTCCCGGTGACGCCCGCCGACGTTGCGGACCTGGTGGAGGCGTTCGAGCGGCTCGAGCGCAAGCCCCGCCTGGAGTACGTGACCACCATCGCGCCGGAGCTGGAGGGGCACCTGCTCGCGGCGGGCTTCACCGTCGAGGAGCGCCACGAGTACCTTGTCTGCGCACCCGAGACGCTGGCGGTACCCCCGGCCCCCGAAGGTTTCTCCGTGACCGAACCGGCCGACGACGATGAGGTGCGCGCGATGCTCGCGGCGCAGAGCGAGGCGTTCGGCGGCGAGCCCACCGCCACCGATACCGACGTGCAACGGGCGCGCCGCAACCAGTCCCAGGGCGGCATCGCGATCGTCGCCCGCGAGCCGAGCGGCATGGTGGTGGGCGGAGGCCAGTCCTCGCCGCCCAACCTCGGCCTGACCGAGGTCGCCGGGATCGCCGTGGCCAAGGACTTCCGGCGCCGCGGCCTGGCCGGGGCGATCACCGCCGTGCTGGCCGAGCGGGCCTTCGCGGCGGGGGTTGAGCTGGCGTGGCTGGAGGCGTCCGGCGACACGTCGTGGCGGGTGTACGAGCGGGTCGGTTTCCGGCCGCAGGGCAAGCGCCTGTACATCGCCTATGAGGGGTCGAAGAGCACGGCGTCGGCCACCACATAGCCGTTGGCGTTGTCGGAGACCTGGACGTAGTCGCCGGGTCCGATCGAGAACGTGCCCAGCTGCTGCCACGAGCCGCCAGCGCTGCGCTGGTCGCGGGTGACCACGGTGGACCCGGTCGCGTGGTTGACGGTGAACGGCGTGTTGGTGGCCTGTGCCGGGGCGGCGTTCCACCACGCGTACACCCGGTAGGTCCGGGTCTGCGTCATGCGCGGGGCGAACCGCACATAGCTCGACCCGTTCCCGGCCGCCTTGTAGCGCACCGACGGCCCGAACACCTGCGGCCCGTTGGCGGCCGGGCTGCCGTTGGTCCAGGTGCCGGCGATGCTGACGCCCCGATCCGAGTTGTCGATGACGATCTGCTCGGCACCGTTGGCGGTACCCAAAAATCCCTGGTGGGAAAGCCACTTCACCAGCCACATCTCGGCTGCCCGCGCGGCGACCCATTCCTCGCGCCCGGAGTAGGTGTCCTCTGTGGACGTCCGGTAGGTGCTGCCGTCGCTGGGCGCGCCGCCGGGCAGCGCACGCTGCTGCATCTGAAGCGCCTTCGCCGCGTGCAGCGCCTCCCAAGTCACCGCCTTCTCGGCGACGAGACTGTCCAATCCGAACGCCCGCACGGTGATGTCGAGCTGGGCGAAGTGGGCGCGCCGGCTGGTACCCCAGTCGTTGGGCTGCGGGTAGTGGACCGGGGTGGCACCGTCGATGTACATCGTGCCGGTGGGGTTGGCCGCGGTGGGCGCCAGGAACGCCGGGCTTTCCGGGCAGGGCAGGGCAGGCGCGGGCCACCACTGCTTGTCGACGAGCAGGTCGTACTGCAGGCTCGTGCCGCGCAAACCGTTGGTGGGAATGGGTTCCCCGGCAAGGGCGTAGGTGAGCGCACCGCTGATCATCTCGGTGACGGTGGTGGTGTAGTCCGGGTGGTACCTGCTGTGGTTGACGAGCGAGCCGTCGTTGCTGACGTTCGTGCCCTCCAGCCAGTCAGCCAGCGGGCGGCCGCGCATGTCGGAGGTGGAGGTGAGGTCGGCGGGCCGGGCGAAGGCGCCGATGCTCAGCTCGCTTGCCTTGTACGCCCAGCCGGAGCGGCGGCTGTGCTGGCTGAGCATCGCGCCCGCCAGGAACAGCAGCCGCGCGTTCCACGAGCTCTCCTCCGCCTTGGTGTCGCCGCACGCGCCGTTGAGGGCGCCGGAACGGTTGCGCCAGTAGGGTACCGGCCAGCCGATGAACCGGTTCGCCTCGAACTCGATCATCCGGCGGGTGTACTCACGCTCGCTTGTGGACAGTTCCGGCCACAGCAGCCACGCGGCATTGCCCGCCATCGCCGCCCAAAGTGCGCTCTGCCAACCGTTTCCCCAGCCGCCGGCGGTGTTAGCCCGGTGCTGCAACGCCACCGAGCGGGCCAGCTTCGCGGCGGTCGCCCGCGCGCTCGCCTCGCTGATGCCGGTCGCGGCGGCGTCGTACCCGCCGGTCGCCAGCGACACCGCCAGCGCGTAGGCCTGGCTCGCGGGCGGGCGGATGTTCGCCTCGGCCACCCCGCCGAAGGAAAGGTAACTTCCGGTCTGCGCATCATAATTCTTTATCCGGGGGTACCAGACGGCGAGCGCGAAACGGTTGGCATTGTTGAGGATCGCGCGCGCCCGGACCGAGTCGGCGTCGCCGGGAAGCCCCGCCGTGAACCTGCCGGGATCGAACGGGCGCACATAGCCGTCGTCGGCGGCGTGCGCCGCAACCCCGCCGTCCACCACCACCAGCGTCGCGGAGAGCAACACGGCGACCGTCACTGAGCGAATCAAGTCCGTCTCCTCACGCGGCGAGTCCGGCGATCTCGGCACCGGCCATCAGGAACGCGCCGACGCCAAAATCGGTGGTGCGGTTGGGATCCACCGCAGCCGGCCCGGCACCCGGCCCCTGGCAGTATCCCAGGAAACCGTCGGCGCGCACCGCCGTCTCCACCATGCCGTTCCAGGCTCGGGCAACGACGGGCAGGAAGGTCGCCCGGTCCAGCAGTCCCGCCCTGACGCCGTACGCCATGCTGAACGCGAAGAACGCGGTCCCGCTGGTCTCCGGGCCGGCGAAGTGCGCCGGATCGCCGAGGTTGACGTTCCAGAAACCGTCGGCCCGCTGGATCGGCCGCAGCGCGGTCGCCATCGACTGCAGTGTGTGGATGTACTCCGGGCCGCGCTTGTCGGCGTGCGGGATCGCCTTGAGCACCTTGGCGTGCGCCGCCATCGCCCAGCCGTTGCCGCGCGACCAGAACACCGGTTTGCCGTTGGGGCTGCGGGCATGCTGGCCATCGACGGTGAAGGCAGCGTCGCGGTACCACAACGGGGTGAACTCGCTGTACAGCCCCGTGACCCGGCTCTGCTGGTCGAGCTGAAGCCGCTTGGTGTGGTGGTACAACTGGTACGCCGCCACCAGGAACGGGCTATGGTCGGGCAGCACCCCGAGGCGCACGAACACCGGCATCGCCATGTGCAGCGCGTCAACCCACCACCAGTCGTCCCGCTTGGCCGAGGTCACCATCCGGTTCACGCTGTCGTGGATCACGGCGATCTTCTCCAGGCCGCCGAGCTCCTCCCACAGGTCGAGGTACACCTGCCCGGCGCACTGGTGGTCGGCGTGCCGGGTCGCGGCGCCGTTGACCAGGCCGTAGTTGTGCTTCTGCGCCCACCCGACGGTGTAGTTCAGGTACCTCGCGACCCGGGTCAGGCGGTAGGCCGCCATGTTGCCGCAGAAGTACGTCGCGCGGGCCCAGTTGTTGTTGCCCGAGTCGGTGTTGGCGCCGATCCAGTGGTCGTTGACGCGCTGCAGCACCGCCACGATGTCGGCCCGTGCGGGCAACTGATCCGACGGTGCCGCCGCCGCGGAGGCCGCGGCCGCGTGCCATGCGCCGGCGCCCAGCGGCCCGGTGACGGCGCCCAACGCGGTGGCCCCAAGGAGCTTTCTTCGGTCCATGCGGCCCAGCCAAGCAGAGCCCTCTCATCCGGTCCCTCATACAAAACACACACGGAGGTGGGTGGTTCTGGACTTGATCCACCAGGTGGCCTAAATAGGACAACCGCAAAGGCGTTTTTGATATTGATCGACGACTATTCTTTGGTGAGGTTCACTTCGTCAGAACGGGGGAAACAATGAAGAGACTTGTGTCGTTGAGCGCTGCCATCGTGCTGCTGATCGCGCTCGCTCCGGCCGGCCAGGCCGCGGCATCCACGACATCCGCGTCCGCGTCCCAGAACGCATTGCTCCTGCCTGCCCTGGAGACCTGGTGGGGCGGTGGTCCCGCGGACAACTTCGCCACGGCCACAGTGGACGGCACGAACGACGCGCGAGCGGCCGGTTACGTGTACGTGCGCACCGAAGGGTTCGTGTGGGATCAATTCGCGTCGGGCCGGACGGGCTTGTACTCGCTCTACAGTTCGGCGCGGGGAGACAACATAACCACGGCTACCCAGGCAGGCTACGACAGCGCCATCAACGCCGGCTACTTCCCGGTCAGAACCGAGGGCTGGGTCTACACCTCACAGGTGAGCGGCACAGTTCCGCTTTACCAGTACTGGCACGGGGGACGGGCGGACAACTTCGTCACCGCGACCCAGGCGGGTCGTAATGCGGCGGTAGCGGCCGGTTATGTCTTCGTGCGGGTCGAAGGCTACGTCAAGTCCTAGCCATTCGGATTGCGGTAGCGGTCGGGCCGGGGAGCAGGGTCAGCGTTTCGCTGGTCTGTCTCCCCGGCCCGCACCTCGGACCGGACGTTTCCCAGCCGCCCGTCATGCGTCTGCAGCTCTGACTCCGTGATCGCGCGTTCACAGGTAGCGGTGGCTCTGGCAAGCACCAGGTCGTGCGTGGCGAGCCATGGCATTAAGCTTCGCGAAGTGCCGATGAATGTGATGCGGATGATGCTGGTGGTCGGTGGGGTGGCGTCGCCGGTGGCCGCGTTGGTCCTCGTGCCCGAAGGGCGATGGGCAAGGCACGGGCTCGAGATGTTTCTCGTTCTGGGCAAGGTTCTCGCGGGCGTTCATCTGATGTTGGCGATCGGTATCCTGACGATGGCGCTCGTCGGGTTGGCTCGGCTGGGGCGTGGTGTGCCGGGTGCGCGGGCAATCGTCAGGCGGTCGGCGACCACCATGATCGTATTCAACCTTGGGTTGGGCGGGTGCGCGGTCGGCATCGCACCGCGCGACGACGGGTTCTTTGGGCAGGCCTATCTCCTGTCGATCGGGGGCACTGCCGCGGTCGCGCTCGTCTGCCTTCTGGCTGTCCTCAGGTCGTTACGGCCTTGACCGAGGTGCGCATGGGGTCTGGTCGAGGACGCGTTTCCGCTATTGCGTGTGGCGGTTGGGCGGAATGCCCAACCCCCTGCGGGTGACCCTCCTGACAACGGGCCGGCATACCGGAGATCGTATGTGAGCATCCCAGACTGTCGCACGTAGCATCCCGCGATCGGAGCGAGTGATAGGCACAATGGTCGTGTGTCAATGAGCGGCGACGCGGCAAGGGCGTAGAATCTACACCGCGTGCAGCCGCCGTCTGGATCTCGCGGTGGCCCTGAACAGCTCGGGCCCCCAATCAGCTGCCTGGAAACCGCGGCAGAATATCGGAAATGGAGATGCAGATGGGCGAGCACGAGCCGGTAACTCGGCTGAGTTCATTTAGCAGCGACGACGCGGTCCCGACGGAGTGGGCGCAGGCACGCGGCGATCTGCGGGACGCCGAGGTGTTCTGGCTATCGACGGTACGACCGGATGGGCGCCCGCATGTCACCCCGCTTTTGGGAGTCTGGCTGGACGGTGCGTTGTACTTCTGTACCGGCGCCAACGAGCGCAAGGCCAAGAACCTTACGCAGAATCCGCACTGCATCCTCACCACCGGCCGCAACGAACTCGCCGATGGCGTTGACCTCGTGGTGGAGGGCGTGGCGGCAGGGGTGAGCGACGGAGCCGAACGCCGAAGGGTCGCGGACACCTTCGAGTCGAAGTACGGCCCGCGTTTCACCGCCCCCGAGGGCACCTGGTTCGGTCTCGGTGACGGCATCCGGGACGGCACCGCCCTGCTGTACCGGGTCGCTCCCGCGGTCGCCTTCGGATTCGGCAAGGGCCGGCTGTTCAGCCAGACCCGGTGGAGCTTTTCCTGACCGAGGTCTGTCTAGCTCGTGCGCTGCAGAAGACGTCAGGTCGTGGGCGGCGCAGCCCTGAGTTCAGCGCCCGGGAGGCTGTCCGGTCGTCGTGTTTGAACTCGCGCACGCCCGCTTGTAGTGCAGCTCGAATCCCCTCCACCGAAACGCCAGATACAGGTAGGGCTTCGTCTGCTCATAGGTCGCGTCGAAGCCCAAGGCTCGCCAGAAGGCCAGGGTTTCCTGTGGTGCGACGCAGGGCAGCAACGGCACGGTGGCCTCGTTGGGCAGAACAGGTTCGCCTGCCACGTTCGGTATTTCGAACACGGTTCAGAAGTCTACCCCTGCCGTGCGTTCATCTGTTGACATGTATCGATCAGAGCCCCTACTGTTCCCCCACATGTCAGACAGTGTTCGTGATTTCGAACAGATCGGGGTGAGGAAGCGCCATGAGACGCGGAATCCTGCCGGCAGCGCTCGTGATACTGGCCTCCCTGCTGGTCTCGGTGCAACCCGCGCACGCCGCGGGGACGGCCACCGTCCTCGACCGGTTCGGCCGGGTGGTCAACGACTACGGCGTCAAACTCGTTGACTGGCAAGGGTATCTGGCCAACCCGTACATCGAGCTGACCGTGCGCCCGCCCAACGACATCCCGTTCCCGGTCACCATCGACCTCAAGGCCGAGGGCACCTCCCGGCTGATGATGGACCTGCCCAGCCAGCTGACCTCGACCGGGGCGACCAAGCAGCTGACCTTCGCCAACGCGAGCGAGCAGAGGAACTTCAAGCTGGCGATCCACTCCAAGCGCGGCCCGGGCGCCGATGAGCTGTACACGTTGCGGCTCACCGTGCGGGCGGGAAACGGCACCACCTACACCCAGAGCATGCCGATCCGGGTGCAGCAGGACCAGAAGGCGGCGCTGGAGCCGACCATCCCGATCGTGTTCGACTACCGGTACGACACCATCACCGGCTACTTCACCGACCCGGCGTTCCGCACCGCTTCCGAGGAGGCGGTCAAGGACTGGTTCCGCTTGTTCAGCCTGCAGCCGTTCGACACCGTGGCGGCCGGCGCGGAGCCCAACCACCTGCCCGGAAACGACTGGCAGAACACCATCAACGTCACCAACAACGTCGCCTACAACGGCATGTACGTGTACTTCCGTGGGATCCAGACTCCCTACTCCACGGGCTATCCGGCACGCAACGGCCGCTTCCACACGCGCAACGGGATTCAGGTGCCCGGCCCGATCCACCGCTCCAACGCGATGATCTTCGAGTACGACGAGGCGGGCAAGCAGCTGTTCACCTCCCTGGCCGACGAGGACTGGTGGCGTACCACCATCCAGGGCTCGGTGCTCGATGTGCACGGCCTGGTCATGCACGAGTACGGGCACGCGGTCGCCTTCCACAGCGACTGGGCCGGGATGCGCAACTACGTCAGCACCGGCGGCGCCAACGACGCGGAAGTCATTGCCTACCAAGGCCGGACCGTGGCGCTCGACTCCAGCTACCACGTCCCCGGCTCGCAGCCGTTCTGGGACCGGCTCAGCGGGCAGAGCGGTGGCTGGAGCCACTTCTTCCCGACCCGCCGGTGGATGCTGACCAAGCTGGCGCTGCTGGTCGCCGAGAACGCCGGGTGGACGCTGAACCGCAACCTCACCCCGTTCCTGGCGCCTTCGATCGTGACCACCGGCCTGCCCAACGCGCCGACCGGCCAGGCGTACACGCAGACCCTGGCGGCCCGCGGCGGAGTTCCGTTCTACGACTGGCGGGTCACGGGTGGCGCGCTGCCGCCCGGGCTGAGCCTCGACCGCTTCACCGGAACCATCAGCGGCACACCGAGCACGGCGGGCAGCTACTCGTTCACCGTGGAGCTGCGCGACTACGACGCCCTGAGCATCCCGGTGACGCGCGCCTTGCAGCTGACCGTCGGCGGCGGCGGACCCGGGCCGGTAAACCTTGCCCCGCAAGCGACCGCGTCGTGCTCGTTCACCTCCTCGTGGGAGAGCTGCGCGGCGATCAACACCGGCGGCGACCCGACAAGCTCCAACATGGGCGCGCCGAACCAGGGGACGCGCTGGGGGACCTGGCCGCAGCAGGGGCAGCAGTGGGCGGAACTGACGTGGAGCGCGAGCCAGCCGCTCAGCCGCGCCCAGGTCTACTTCTTCGACGACAACCAGGGCATCGACCTTCCCGCCTCGTGGCGGCTGCAGTACTGGAACGGAAGCTCCTATGTGGATGTTCAAGGCTCTGGTGGGTACCCGATAATGGCAAATCAATTCAACACGGTGACCTTCTCCGCGGTGAATACCACGCGCTTGCGGGTGTTGCTGCAGAGCGCACCGAACCTGTCGGTCGGCCTCCTTGAAGTGAAGGCGTTCAGCCAATGAAACGGTCATTTCTATCAGCTAGCGTGGCTCTATTCGTGTTCGCGGCGGTCGGAGGTGTGGCTGTGACCACCGATCCGCGACCGGCGATCGCGTGGGACAACGGGGTGGCACCGACGCCGCCCATGGGCTGGAACAGCTACGACTCCTACAACTGGAACGTCACCGAGGCCCAGGTCCGGGCGAACGCGGACTACATGCGCACCAACTTGCGCAGCTTCGGCTGGCAGTACATCGTCATCGACTGGGCCTGGTACTACCCGGGCAGCGGGACCGGCAGCCCCAACCAGGACGCCAACCTCAACCCCCGGCTGCGCCTGGACGGCAACGGGCGGATGCTGCCCGACCTGACCAGGTTCCCGTCCGCGAGCGGCACCAACGGGTTCAAACCGCTGGCCGACTACATCCACGCTCAGGGCCTGAAGTTCGGCATCCACCTGATGCGCGGCATCCCGCGGCAGGCGGTCGCCGACAACGTGCCGATCCTCGGGACCGGCTTCCGCGCCAACCAGATCAACAACAGCACCACGGCGTCTTGGCTGAACCTGATGTGGGGCTTGAACATGGGCCACGCCGGCGCGCAGGCGTACCTCGACTCGCTGTTCGCGCTCTACGCCAGCTGGGGGGTGGACTACGTCAAGGTGGACGACATCGCCGCGCCCACCTACCGGCAGTCCGAAGTGGACGGCTACCGGCTGGCGATCCAGCGCAGCGGCCGCCCGATGGTGCTCAGCCTGTCGCCAGGCCCGACACCGCTGTCGGCGGCGAGCCACGTCGCGGCAAACGCCCACATGTGGCGCGTGGTCAACGACCTGTGGGACAACTGGCCCGCGCTGGACGCCGAGTTCGACGTGCTGCGCAACTGGAACCCGCACCGGGCGGCCGGCGCCTGGCCCGACCCGGACATGATCCCGATCGGGCGGCTGTCCAAACAGGGGCCGGTGGGCTCGCCGCGCTACTCCAACCTGACCGCCGACGAGCAGCGCACGCTGATGACGCTGTGGGCGATCACGCGGTCGCCGATGATGTGGGGCGGCAACCTGACCGAGAACCGCGCCGCGGAACTGGCGTTGATGACCAACGCCGCGGTGCTCGCCGTCGACCAGAACAGCGCCAACAACCGGCAGCTCACCGGCGGCACCTTCCAGGTCTGGGCCGCCGACGTGCCCGGCAGCTCCGACCGGTACGTGGCGATGTTCAACCGGTCCGGCGCCACCGCCAACGTCTCGCTTTCCCTGTCGACCCTCGGCATCGGCTCGGCCACCGTCACCGACCTGTGGACGGGGACCTCGCTCGGCACGGTGAACGGGACCCTCACCCGGTCCCTGCCGGCGCACGGTGCGGGCCTTTTCCGCCTGGTGCCGCAGTCGACGGTACCGCCGCCGGTCACCGAGACCCTGACCGCCCGGCACAGCGGCAAGCTCGCCGACGTGTTCAACGCGTCCACCGCCGACGGCGCCAACGTGGTGCAGTGGGCGGCGAACGGCCAGGCCAACCAGCGCTGGCGGCTCACCGACGCGGGCGGCGGCTACTTCACCGTGACAAACGTCAACAGCGGCAAGTGCCTTGACGTCTTCGGCGGTACCGCAGCCACCGGCGACGGGGTGCGGATCGCACAGTGGGCGTGTCACGGCGGCACCAACCAGCAGTGGCGCCTGCAGGACGCGGGCGGCGGGTTCGTCAACCTCATCGCCCGGCACAGCGGCAAGTGCCTGGATGTCACCGGCGGATCCACCGCCGACGGCGCCCAGCTGGTGCAGTGGGCGTGCAACGGCGGCACCGACCAGCAGTGGCAGCGCCGCGCGGTCTGACACTACTTTTTGCGGCCCCCATCGGAGTGGGCCTTCATCTGGCGTTCGAGCCGCTCCTGTTTGCCGACGGGGGCGTGCTCGACGCCGATGACGGCGTCGCGTGCCTCGGCGTCGGTGCGGATCAGCTCGTCGAGCTTGAGCAGGACGGCGCGGGCCTGGCGATGGGCGTGGAACTGGATGACGAAGACCATGATGAGGGCGACGCCAGCGCCGGTGGAGTGAATGATCATGTGCCAGCGATCGTCATAGCCGTGCGCCGAGACCGCGCCATAGATCAACCAGGTGGCCACGCCCAGCGCGCCGAGGATGGCCGCGACGCCGGAGCCTGTCCCGGCGAGCGCGCCCGCCAGGCGGGCCAACTTGGTTTGCACAGTGTCTTGAGTGGACTCACGTGATGTCATGCATGGTCTTTACCCTCAGAACACGAAAGGCCAACCCCCCGAATCCCAGCCGAGCATGTTTATCCCCAGGAACGAGGCGCCGCTGTCGGCGTAGTAGTGGTAGAACAACACGTCCTGGCCGCCGTCGGCGATGACCGCCTGGTGGCCGGGGCCGTGGATGGAGCCGTGCGCGGCGAGGATCTGCGTGCCGCCGCCCGAGGTCATGGCGACCCCGTTGCGGTCGGTGTACGGGCCGGTGACCGACGCCGAACGGCCGACCATGATGCGGTAGGTGCTCTGCGCGCCGCGGCAGCACAGGTCGAACGAGACGAACAGGTAGTAGAAGCCGCAGCGGAAGTAGACGAACGGGGCCTCGACCGCCCCCGACGCCGTGGTCCGCTGCGCGACGGCCCGGATCGCGGTGTCCGAAGTGGAGCGCATGCCGGTGGCCGGGTCGAGGCGGATCATCTTGATGCCCGTCCAGAACGAGCCGAACGTGAGCCACCACTGGCTCTGCTGGTCGACGAGCAGGTTGGGGTCGATGGCGTTGAAGTTGACCGCCGTGCTGCTCTCGATGACCGTCCCGCGGTGGGTCCAGCTGCCGGAGGCGCCGCTCGGGCTGGTCGCCAGGAAGATCGCCGAGCGCTGCGAGCCGAACGTGGAGGCCGAGTAGTACAGGTAGAACTGGCCGTTGCGGTACGAGATGTCCGGCGCCCACAGCTGGTTGCTTCCAGCGGTGTAGGTCGTGGTCCACGACGCGCCGCCGGGCCAGACCTGGCCCGCGTTCTGCCAGGCGATCCGGTCCGTCGAGGTCTTGATGGGCAGGTTGGCGCCGGTGGCCACGAGAATGTAGCCGCCGTTGGGGGCGCGGATGACACCCGGGTCGTGGGCGCCGGTGGAGCCGGTAACCCTTCCCGGGTTGGGGAACGAGCCGGGCGGTGTCCCGGACGGGCAGGCCGGCGCCGAGCCGACCACGACCAGTTGCCACTGCTGGTTGTTGCCGCCCACGTCGGTCCACTGCACCACGTCGGCGCCGTCGGCGGCCGACCCGTTGAGCACGTCGAGCGCCTTTCCGCTGTGGCGCGCGAGGAGTTTGACAAACCCGCCGGTGGTGTCCACGACGGACCACATCTGGTTGGAGCCGCCGTTGTCGCGCCACTGGATGACATCGGC
>DASUXL010000025.1:0-2436 GCA_036377915.1 Candidatus Limnocylindrales bacterium | reverse complement strand
GAACCCAGAGGCCGCCGACACCGACGGCGACGACCAGTCCGACGCCGCTGAGGCCTCGCTCGGCACCGATCCGCTGCGATCCGACAGCGATGCGGATGGCATCTCCGACGGCGTCGAGGTCCAGTTCGGCAGCGATCCCTTGAACCCGGCTTCGACGATCGGTCCGGCTGCGGCCACCGGCGGCCTCGGTTCCGATCTCGGTCAAGGGGTCGGACAACCTGCCGGTCCAGTGCTTCCGACGGGAGCCCCCGCCGATAACCCGCTCGGGATCCCGGCAGCCGGAAGCGCCGAGCCGCTGGACTTCGGCTGACCGCGTCGGAGCTTGCCCCACCCGTGTCAGATAGCCCGCGACCACCGGCGGCGAGGTGCTGCGCCTCTCCTGCAGCCGCACCCTGAAGGATCTCGACCGGTGCGGCTGTGGGGTCAGTTGACCCTGAACCATCGAGTTCGGCTCCTGGGGCGCTGTCACGACGGTCAAGGGTGCACGCGAAGAACCCCGCCGGCCTGCGCTGTCGGGCGCAAGTCATGACGTGTCATCGACGCGTCTGCGTTGGTCAATGGATCGTCGTTCTCGCTGCTCGAGAAGATGTGATGCATCGGCGGGGCTGGGTGAGCCGGGTGGTGAGGACCTCCTCAGCTCAGACGCATTCTGGATGGTCTCTATCCGCGTTCGGGCGCTGACGCGCTCGTGGAGCTTGAGGAGGTCCCGATGGCCATCGTAGGAGGATTGGACATCCATCGGAAGCAGATCACGTTCGACTGTCTCGACACCGAGACCGGTGAGTTGCAGCGGGGCAGGATCTGCCCGGCGGATCGGCGGCATCTGGCGGCGTGGCTGGCCCGGTGGCTGCCCGATCAGCGGGGTGAGGGGGGAGTCGAGGTCGAGTTGGCGGTGGAAGGCTGCACCGGCTGGCGGTACGTGGTGGAAGAACTGGATCGGGCTGGGGTGCGGCCGCATCTGGCCGAGCCGGCCGACACCGCCGGGCTGCGGGGTCGGCGGCGTCATGCCAAGACCGATCGGGCCGATGCGCAGCATCTGCGGCTGCTCCTCACCGACGGCCGGTTGCCGGAGTGTTGGATTCCGCCGCGGCACATCGTGGAGGCCCGGGCGCTGCTGGAGACCTACCGGGATGTGCGGGTGGAGCACACCGCCTGGGTGCAGCGCATCCACGCGGTGCTGTTCCATCACGGCGCCCAGCTGTCGGGGGAGTTCGGCTCGGCGCGGGGACGCGCTGAGCTGGCGGTGATCGCGGCCACCCAGCTGACGCCGACCGGGCAGCGCCAGATCGGGGTCGCGGTCGCCATGCTGGCCGCCACCGAGGTTCAGCTGGAGGGGTTGCGACGCGATCTGGTCACGATGGCGCGGCGGCTGCGCGGCGCCCGGGTGCTGACCGAGCGGCTGTACGGGGTGGGCCCGATCACCGGGTTGGCGTTGACGTGTTGGCTGGGCGGCGCCGGCCGGTTCTCCTCGGCCCGCAAGGCGGTCCGGTTCGCCGGGTTGGATGTCACCGTCTACTCCTCCGACGGCAAGCGGTCACCCGGACATCTGTCTCGGCAAGGACCTGGGGTGCTGCGCTGGTGCCTGTATGAGGCCGGGCACACCTCCGCCCGGCCCGGCGCCCCCGACCACGCCTACTATGCCCAAGTCCATGACCGCATCGACGGCAAACGCGCCGCCTTGTCCCAGGCCCGCAAGCTGGTGCGACAGGCCTGCCACATCTTGACCGAGCTCGGTGATGACGCCTTGACCATCACCTGAAACGCTTTTCCGACGTGACGATCACGGCGCCTCGATTCACTGATGGGGACCATCGCGGCCAGCTCCCGCCAAGCTACTGTCAGCCGATCCCGACGCGTGCGGGCCCGGACGGCCTGAGAAGAATGAGCGGCCACCTCCTTCCGCCGGGCGGAAGGACACCCAATCCAACATCATGTCGGCGCGCCCACCACTCGGGGCTCGCACGGCCTAGGTAAGTCTGGCTGCCCTCTGCTCGCCACGCTCTCGACCCGACTGAAAGGAGACAGCCCCGCACCCGCTGCTGGTTCTCCGACGTCCGATCCTCCGCTCCCGAGACGCCGCGTCAAGGGCGCCTACGGCGCCGCTCCGCGGGCGCTGCGCGCCCCTTGACCCGACGCCCCGCTCGCAGACATCGGCCAGCCATCGAAGAACCAGCAGCCCTATGAGCACGCCCTGAACCCTGCTTGCACCTCAGAACCGATGCAGGTAAGTAGCCAGCGCAGCGATTTGAGCCGGCGAGCGTGCACTCGCTACTTCTCGAACCATCCCACAGCTCGGTGGCCTCCGCTATCGCGCCGCGAAGGCAAGGCCGGGGCACTACAGGACGCACAGCACGCTCGGCTGCTCAGTTCCACTCCGGGTCCTCCACCCAGGTGGCGAAGAAGGCCAGCTCGCTGGGCTGGCGGCGGAGCACTCGA
>DASUXL010000024.1:0-18834 GCA_036377915.1 Candidatus Limnocylindrales bacterium | reverse complement strand
GCCTGCCGCCGCCGCCGAACCTGCGCCGATCGGCCTGGATCAGGCGTGTCAGGCCGGGGCGCGGCCTGTGTACTTCGACATACGGACCATCGTCAACATCGATGTGGACACCGCCCCCACCGACCAGGTCTTCGCCCTGGTTTCGCAGGTCCTCGCCCATAGTCCGGCAGTGGGCTACAACCTGGTGAAACAAGCCGCCAACGAGATCCTGGACGGCGGGTCGGTTGCCGAGGCGCGCCAGTTCCTCAAGGTCGAAATGCTGACGGCCCTCGGGATCGACCTGCGCATTCTGGTGAACCAGACGCTGACCGGGTCGGGCACGAATGTGCGCGATGCCGCTCAGGCTGCGCTAGACCTAGAAACGATCGACGGCTACCTTGCCTACCTCAACACCGGTCAGCATGTGGCGCGGGAGAAGGACTACAAGGCGCTGGTGGAAGGCGCCAAGAGCACGGGCGGTCCTGAGGTGCGCAAGGCCGCGGCCGCCGCGCTGCAAGGAACGTTTGAGGACCTGCGGTGGTTCCTGTGCGCCGGGTGGAAGACAGCGCACAGCCTCGATCTGGCCGCGGCGCAGCAGAGCCCGTCCGCGTCCCCGTCCCCATCCGCTGTCCAGACCACCTCGACGGCGGAGCTGCCCCGCACCGGGCCGGACACAACGACCGTGTTGCTGGCGGGCCTGGTGCTGATCGCGGGCGGCGTTGGAGCACTTGCCATAGCCCGCCGCCGGCGCGCTTAGTCAGGTCAGCCCGTAGCCGGAGGCGGCGCGGCGCACCAGGTTCAGCCCGTCCAGCCCGGGCAGGCGGTGGATGCGGTCGTCGATCTGGTCGAGCATGCGCCGCCCGGTGGAGTCACCGAGCAGGTAGTGCAGCATGTGCTCGGTCTCGCTGCGCTGCGCCACCCCGGCCCCGACCGGCTCCCAGAACCGCCGCAACGCAAAGCGGGTCAACCGGCGCGCCTTGCCCGAGGCGGCGAGCCGGTCGCGTGCCTGGCTGGCATAGAACGCGGCGTGGCGCGACTCCTGAAGCATGATGCGTTTCAGCAACACCGACAGCACCGCATGCTCCTCCAGCGTGGCAAGGCGCGCATAGCCGGCATACGCCGACCATTCGTTGATGGCGCCCCAAGTCATATGTACCGCAACGAAATCCTCCCCGACCAGGTTGGCGATCAGCGCCTGCCCGATCGGGGAGACCCGGTCGCGCCAGCCCAGCCGCTTGCGCACCGCCGTGATGTGCTCGGCACCGGTCGCGATGCCATGGGCGGCAAGGACCTTGGCCAGCACCTCGCCGTGCCAGTGCTCCTCGAACACCCACATCGTCAGGAAGGTCGTCACCGCAGGGTCGATATGCGACGGTGTGACCAGCAGGTCGCGCAGGTAGCACACGGTGTGGCTCTCGATGTCTGACATGTAACGCAAGGCGCGCAACGCATCCGGCGACAGCGGGCGGCGGTCGAACTCCGCGTAGTCGATGTCGTCGTCGCGCACCTTGCCGGCGGTGTTCTGGTAAGCCTCGATATCGAAACTCATGCCGCATCCTATCGGGCCATGAACGGTGGGCAGGCTGTCGCGGACGAGTAGCCTACGGCGCGGCGATGATGTCGTGCAGCCGGTTGATCTCGACGGCCTGCTCGAACGCGATCGCCTCGGCCAGCCGCTCGATCATCACGTCCCCATTGGAGCGCAGCCGCAGCTCGGCCATGTCCATCGCGCCGCGGTGGTGTTCGGACATCATCTGCACGAACATCCGGTCGAACTCGTCGCCGGTGGCGGCGGCCAGCGCCCGCATCGCTTCGCGGGACTGCATGCCGGGCATGGCGTCGTGGTCGTGCCCGCCGGGCTCGGTCTCGCTCAGCTTGTTGGCGTCGAGCCACGCCTTGAACTGCATGATCTCGGGGGTCTGCGCCGCCTTGATGCGGGCGGCGATCGCGGCGATCTGCGGGTTGCGGGCCCGCGTGGACGCGAAGGCGGCCATCTCAAGGGCCTGGGCGTGGTGCGGGATCATCATGCGGACGAACCAGGCGTCGACCGCCGAAACGACGTTGGCCTCGGGCGGTTTGACCTGGCCGGACGTGTCGACCCGGGCCGTTTCGCCGGGGCGGCCGGGGACGATGACCCTTGTCCCCGTTGCGGTCGCCGGTGCCACGGCGGGCGTGGCGCCCGAGGCGCTCAAACCAAGGGCGGCCAGCAGGAACGCAGTCAGGATGACGATGGACCGCCGCCGCTCCGGGTTAGCCATAAGGCCACGATAACGAGGCATCGAGACGAATGACAGTGGCGTACATTTATTCGATAAGCTTCGTCAAAAGCCGTCGATCAACAAACCGATCAGCTAGGGGAACCCACGATGATCGCAAACACCCCACAAGGGTCGCGGCGCGTCAGAGTGCTCGGGTTGGCAACGGCCGTAACGGTTTTAGCCGCCATCACCGCAGCCTCACCCGGCAGCGCCGTCACCTCCGACGACTGTAAGCAACAGGCCGAAGCGGGCGGGGCCATCGCCGAGGTGTGCCTGACCGACGAGCAGGTCGCCGGGATGGATGACGCGGGCGTCACGCTCGCCGTCGACGAGATCAGCAGCAGCCGCAACATCCGCCAGGTGGCGAACATCCCCAAGGAAGGACCGTTCGCCCCGACGAACGCGCTCAACAGCGACATCGCCTTCCAGGGTCGCTATGCCTACGAGGGCAACTACAACGGCTTCATCATCTTCGACATCACCAACCCGAAGCGGCCCTCGGTCGTGTCCCAGGTGCTGTGCCCGGGCTCGCAGAACGACATCTCGGTCTTCGGCGACCTCGTGTTCCTGTCCACCGACTCTTCCCGCAGCGACGACTCGTGCGCGAGCACCAGCCAGTCGACGGCGAACAAGGCGTCGTGGGAGGGCATCAAGATCTTTGATGTGAGCGACAAGAGCAACCCGCGCTACATCAAGTCGGTGGAGACCAACTGCGGCTCGCACACCCACACGCTCCTGCCCTCGCGGGACCGCCGCACGGTCTACGTCTACATCTCGTCCTACTCGCCCAACGCGAACTTCCCCGACTGCCAGCCGCCGCACGACCTCATCTCCATCGTGCGCGTGCCGGTGGCCGACCCGACCGCCGCCGCGGTGGTCGCGATGCCCAACCTGTTCCCCGACGGCGGCAACCCGCCGGGCGCCGGTGGCTCAAGCACCTCCGGCTGCCACGACATCACGGTCTACCCGGCCAAGCGGATCGCGGCCGGCGCGTGCATGGGCGACGGGATCCTGATGGACATCGCCAACCCCGAGGCGCCGCGCGTCATCGCCCGGGTCCGCGACAACGTCAACTTCTCGTTCTGGCACTCGGCGACGTTCAACCAGGACGGCGACAAGGTGGTCTTCACCGACGAGCTTGGTGGCGGCACCGGCCCGACGTGCAACCCGACCGTCGGCCCCAACCGCGGCGCGGACGCCATCTATGACATCGTCGGCGAGGGCGACAGCCGCACCATGGTGTTCCGCAGCTACTTCAAGATCCCGCGGACCAACACCAACACCGAGAACTGCGTGGCGCACAACGGTTCCATCGTGCCCACACTGCGGGGCGACATCATGGTTCAGGCGTGGTACCAGGGCGGCATCTCGGTGTGGGACTTCACCGACTCGGCCCACCCGTTCGAGATCGGCTACTGGGAGCGTGGTCCGTTCTCGGACACGCAGCTAGTCCTGGCCGGCTCGTGGTCCGCCTACTACTACAACGGTTTCATCTTCTCCAGCGACATCCAGAAGGGCCTTGACGTCCTGGAGCTGTGGGACCTGCGCACCATCACCGCCAACTTCCACCGCATGCACGAACTCAACACGCAGACACAGCCGGTGTATTGGCCGTTCATTCGCTGAGCCCTCAAGAAAGCTGAGCCCTCAAGAAGCTGAGCCGTCTGGAAAGGCCGGGCCGCTATCCGCGGTCCGGCCTTTCGTGCGTACTTGACGGTGAATTGACACCTCGTTGTCTGGGTTCGGCACTCCCCAGCGAACAGAGTCAAGCGGTTCGACGACTGTTCAGCGAAGGAGAACCCATGAGAGAACGTTCCAGACACCTTGCCGTGGCTACGATCCTCGCTGTGGCCGCGACACTGCTGGTTCCCGCCGGCTCAGGGGCGGCCGGAACCCGACCGCTTTCCAGCTTCCCTTTCCCTGCGGCGACAAATGGCGAATCGACTCCGGGGACTCGGGGCACGCTCCCGCTCTGGACATGGTGAAGGAACCGGATCAACGCGGGACGGGCGGTGCCTTGCTGACCGCGCCCGCGGCGGGAAGGCGAACCGAACCGGGTGGACGCTTTCGCCCGCGGTGCCGCGAACCAGCTTGTCCACACCTGGTACGTCCAGGGCGGCGACGGGTGGCCGGGATGGAGGGACCTGGGCGGCAACCTGACCTCGGGCCCGACGGCCATCTCCTGGAATCGATGACACCCCCGGCCGGGCCCGCATGTGTTGTGCCTGCGGAATGTCGGTCACTCTTCCGACATTTCGGGGGCATTGTTGGGTACCCAACTATGCTGCAACGATTGGCAAATGGGCAAGGTGATCGGCGGGGTTGTCGCGGTCCTCGGCCTGCTGATCGCCGTCCTGACCTGGCTGTTCCCGGATCCGTTGGCGATCAACGATAAGGTCGAGCAGCCACCGGGCAACAACGCGCCCAACCAGCAGCCGCCGCAGGGCAACCTGCGACCCAACATCGAGATCTCGCCGAAGTCGGGGCCGCCGGGCTCGCGCGTCACCGTGACCGGCACCGGTTTCCCGGCCAACGCCGAGGTCGAGATCCAGTTCCACCTTGACAGCGTCGGCGAGACGCGTTCCGACGCAAATGGTGCTTTCAGCATCACCGTGCGGATTCCGACGAACATTCCCACCAAGGACTTCCCGTGGGGAATCATCGCCACCGCCACGCCCTACTCGGATAGGGAGGACTTCCGAGTGACCTGACCTGACCGATCTTGAGAATTCCTTGTATCTTGTTCGGGTCACGCTGGCACGACAGGATACGAGGGTCGATGAGACACGGGAGGGCAGCGAGGAGTATCTACAGCGATACGACCATGCTCCTGCCGCGGATCAGGAACAGGTACAGGCAGGGGTTCCGGCCCGACATCGAGGGCCTGCGCGCCGTGGCGGTCATCGCGGTCGTCGGTTTCCACGCCGCGGTGCCGGGGATGGGCGGCGGATACATCGGCGTCGACGCGTTCTTCGTGATCTCCGGCTTCCTCATCACCGGCCTGCTGCTCGGCGAGATCGAGCGGCGGGGAACCTTCTCGCTCAAGGACTTCTATGCCCGGCGTGCCCGGCGCATCCTGCCCGCGGCGGGTGTGGTGCTCGCCGCGACGAGCGTGGCGTGCGCCTTCTGGATGTCACCGCTGCGCCGGCAGGACACCGCGTTCGACATCATCGCCGCCGCGCTCAACGTCGGCAACTGGCGGTTCATCGCGCTGGAGACCGACTACCTGGCGGCCGGCAGGGCCGAGAGCCCGCTGCTGCACTACTGGTCGCTGGCGGTGGAGGAGCAGTTCTACCTCGTGTGGGCGCCGCTGGCGCTGATTGTCGCGCTGCTGGCCCGCAAGCTGGGCCGCTCGCCCTTTCCGGTGCTGGCCTTGGCGATCACCGCCCTGACGGCCGGGTCGTTCCTGTTGAGCCTGAAGTGGACCACCACCAATGTCCCGCTGGCGTACCTGGGTTCGCCGTCACGGGCGTGGCAGTTCGGGGTGGGCGCGCTTGCCGCCCTGGTCTCGCCGTACCTCGGCAAGCTGCTGCGCGGGGCGGCGGGCCGGTTCGCGGGCGCCACCTTCGCCCTTGCCGGGGCGCTGGCGGTGGTGTGGTCGATCATCTCCTACACCACGACCACGCCGTTCCCGGGCACTGCCGCGCTGGTGCCGACGCTCGGCACGGTGGTGATCCTGCTCGCCGGCAGCGGGATCAACAAGCGCAAGGGTCCCGTCGGCGTCGCCTGGCTGCTGGCCACGCCGCCGGTGCGGTTCATCGGCCGGCTGTCGTACTCCTGGTACCTGTGGCACTGGCCGGTCCTCATCGTCTATGAGGCCCACTTCGGCGAGCAGCCCTGGACCACGCGGGCGGCGCTGATGCTCGCCTCGGCAGTACCCGCCTGGCTCACCATGATCATGGTGGAGGGCCCGGTGCGGCTGTCCCCGAGGGTCACCTCGATGCCGTGGCGCGGCCTGACCGCGGGGCTTGCCGCGGTGCTGCTCCCGGTCGGGGCGGGCCTGTTCCTCAACGTCAACGCGATCGCCGCCCTCGCCGCCGCCAACAAGGTCGTCGCCGCCCCGCCGCCCGGACCCGCGCCCGCGGTCGGCGGCAAAGCACCACCGCCCATCGACGACGGCCACCTCTACCTGGCGCCGCTGCCCGACATCAAACCCGGCCCGCCCAAGCCGTCACCCAAGCAGGCCCGCACCGACCTGCCCGCGGTCGGCGCCTGCCAGGTCTCCACCGGCGTCACGGTCAACGGCAAATGCCTGCTGGGCAACGCCGCGAGCCCGGAAAGGGTTGTGCTGCTTGGGGATTCACATGCCATGCAGTGGTACCCCGCCCTGGCCGAGGTCGCCAAGCAGCGCGGCTGGGCCATGGAGATCCTGGGCAAGTCCGGCTGCCCGGTACACACCTTCGAACTCAAGGCCCGCAACGTGCCCCAGTTCTACAAGGAGTGCGCCACCTGGCGGACCCGGTCGATCGACCGCATCCTGGCCAGCCCCACCAAGCCCAAGCTCATCTTCGTCGGCACCATGATGGAGAAGGACTACACCGGCCAGCCATATCTGGACGGCTGGGACTCGACGCTGGACAAGCTGAAAACGGTCGGGGTGCCGATCGTGTATCTGCGCGACTCCCCGTACCCCTCCAAGGATGTCCCGGATTGCGTGTCGGGAATGCCCATCGGTGGCACCAAGTGTGACCTCGTCAAGGCGGACACCCTTTACCCCGACGGCATGGCCGACCTGATCCGCGAGGGCAAACGCCCCGGCGTCCACCTGCTCGACTTCACCAATGCGTTGTGCCCGTTGGAGAAATGCCAGGTCGTCATCGACGGCATCCTTGTCTACAAGGACCACTCGCACATCAGTGCCACCGCGTCGCGGATCCTGGGTCCTCGGATGGAGAAGCAGCTGCTGGGTCTGAGTCTGATTGAGCCGGTGACGTGAGCCCGAACTCGTCCACCTCGGCGGCGATCTCGTTGAGGTCCACCTCGCCCAGCGTCTCGTAGCCGCGCTGGAGCGCTTCGACATAGTCGGGCGCATCGAGCAGCTGTCGCGGGGTCAGCAACCCGTCGCGCAGCTGCCTGCCCATCTCGCTCAGTATCGGGTCCGGGCATTCGGCCATCAGCTCGTAGAGCTCCTGGCGGCGAAGCTGGTCGTTGTGCAGCAGGTGGCCGTAGGAGGTCCGCTCCAGGCTGGCGAACACGTCGTCAATCGTCATCTTGGCAACTCCGGAAGTGGGGGCAGGGCGGGCAGGGGGAAGTCGCCGTCGATGGAGCCGAAGTCGTTGCCCGCAGACTTGAGGGTTGATGTCAGCGCATCGAGCTTGGAAATGATCTGCACGATGGTGATGCAGCAGTTGACGACCTTGCGCACCTCGCTCAGGCAGAAAACGCCGATGATCAGGGCGATCGGCAGGCCGGCGCCGGTCGATCCGACCACACCGGCCACCCCGGCGGCGGCGGCCGCGGTGACGGCGGCATCGGTGGCGTCAACGATCAGCGAGCCGATGGTGTCGCTGAAGTCGTAGGCTCCCTTGGCCGCGCCGTCGTACTCCTTGCCGATCGCCAGCATGGTGATTGCCGCCTGGCCCAGCGCCTTCTCCAGGACGTAGAGGTGAACTGTCGCGGCATCGGCGGCGTTGCCGTTCCACGCCCATTTCGTACATTGCGCCGCCCAGACGAGGTTGGACGACACGTCGAGCATGCAGTCCGACACCTGCCGCAGGACATGCGCCACCCTGGCCATGCCGGCCCAGTCACCGCAGATCGGCTTGAGCGCGATCTCCAGAAGGTCATAGGGCCGGTCGCAGATGTTCAGTTTGGACGCCGCCCACGTGACTCCCCAGAACGCGTCGCGCACCATCGCCCCCACCGAGGCCAGGTCATGCCATTTGGGCGTGAACGGCATCTGCTCGTTGAAGTCCGGTGGTGTGGTGAGTCGGGTGTGCGGTTCGCAGGCGTCACCGAACCTCACCAGGCTCTGGTCGCTCGGCCCCGGCGCCATCACCGCGACGTCCCGGCTCGCCGACGCGACGTCCGCGGCGGCAAGCGTCGAGTCCAGCCGCTCGGCGCTTGCCTTGTCGGTCCGGGCGTAGAAGTCCCGCGCATAGGCGATCGCGTCGGCGGTGGCCGGAAGCTGCTCGTGGGACAGCTTGCGCAGGAAGTCACGCACATTGCGCTGGATGTTCTCGTCGGAGTCGTGGCAGTGGTTGATGATTCCTTCGCCCGCCCAGTTGATGCCGGCGTGCTTGTCGTAGTGCGAACGGGCGGAGTCGGCATCCTCGCCCGCCCGGTTCACCATGTCCTCGAGCCCGGACATGCCGGCCGGATCTACGTACATTGTCACTCCCCAGTTAGACCACGGCCGGCATTCAATCTGGCTTCAAACCGGTTTCAAGGCCGGTAGGCGTTCAGCTGCGTACACACCTCTTCGCGTAGTAGGACCCGAAGGGATCCAGGTAGGTCTTCGGGTCGTACTGGCCCTGTGAGACCACGCACCATTCGGCTCCCCAGCGCCAGTACACCTTGGCGGTCGACGAGCACGAGGATGTGTTCGAGCACTGCTTGTACTCGACTGGCGTGGTGTACTGCCCGTTCCTGAAGTAGTGCCCCTGATGACTGATGATCCGCTTGCTGACCTCGCACGCCGCCGATGCTTGCATCACGACGTAGTCACCGGAAAAGTAGACGCTCGCCACGCCGTTGCACTTCTCGATGATGCCGGCGCTGGCGGGTGCGGCGGCGGTCACGCCGGCCCCCAACATGGTGAGGGTGGCGGCAAGGGCCACAACCGATCGTCTGATGGTTCCCCGCATTCTTGTTCCTCTCCTTGGCGGTTGGATACCGTTGGGATCGATGATGTGACAGCGTTCTATGGCACCGGCTTGGTGCGCTCTTGGTGCGTTCTTGGTGTGCATGTGGTGTCATGGGCGTCGATTACCGAGGCAGCCTCTGACAGGTCCGGGGGGATGATGGAGATTCGGCTGCTGGGGCCGGTCGAGGTGTGGGCGGATGGCCGGCGCTTGGAAACAGGCCCACCGCAGCAGCGTCTGGTGTTGGCCGCGCTGGCGGTCGATGCCGGGCGGCCGGTGCTGACCGAGACCTTGCTGAACCGGATCTGGGGCGACCGGCCGCCGCGCCAACCACGCGCGGCGATCCACGCCAACGCAACGCTCATCCGGCGCTTGCTGCGCGGGACCGGCATGACGCTGGTACACCACGGCGACGGTTACGTGCTGCGGGCCGATCCGCTTCAGGTGGACCTTCACCGATTCCGTGACCTGGTTGCCGTAGCGCAAGAGCGCACCGACTCCGAGCGGGTGGAGCTACTGCGCGAGGCGCTGGATCTGTGGCGAGGGCCGGCGCTGACCGATGTGTCCGGCGAATGGCCCGTCCGGATGCGCGACAGCTGGGACCTGGATCGGTTGGACGCGGCGGTCGAGTGGGCTCGCGCTCAGCTTCGACTGAACCGGCCCGCGCAGGTGGTCGGGCGAGTACGGTCCATATCGGACGAACATCCCAGGGCCGAGCCGCTGGTGGCGGTATTGATGCAGGCACTTGCCGCCACCGGTCGCGCAACGGAAGCGCTTGAGTGTTACTCCGCCACCCGCGCACACCTTGTGGACGAGCTTGGCGTCGAGCCCGGGACGGAGCTGCGGCAGCTCCAACAGGCCGTCCTACGCGGCGAAATCCAGTCACCGCTTGCCATCCGGGCCACGGAGGAGGCCGGTCCCAGGCCGGCGCAGCTGCCCGCGGACGTGCGTGGTTTCACCGGCCGCGACGGTTACCTCGACCAGCTCGACGAGCTCCTGTCCACCGGCGACGACGAGCCGTCATCGATCGTGGTCTCGGTGGTGTCGGGCACGGCCGGGGTCGGCAAGACCACGTTGGCGATCCATTGGGCTCATCGCGTGGCCCGGAAGTTCCCGGACGGCCAGTTGCACGTGAACCTGGGCGGGTTCTCACCGGACGCGGCATTGGATCCGGCCGAGGCGTTGTTGCGGTTCCTCGACGCGCTTGAGGTGCCCGCGCACCGGATCCCGGCCGATCTCGAGGCGCGAGCGGCGCTGTACCGTAGTGTGCTGTCGGGCCGGCAAATGCTTGTCCTGCTTGACAACGCGCGCGACGCCGGGCAGGTCCGGCCGCTGCTGCCCGGCTCACCCGGCTGCCTGGTACTGATAACCAGCCGCAACCCGCTCTCCGGCCTGATCGCCACCGGCGGGGTGCTACCCGTTGCCTTGGATCTGCTCAGCGTCGATGAGGCGCGGCAGCTGCTGGCGGGCCGCCTCGGCCAGAGACGGGTCGCCGCCGAGCTGCGCGAGGTTGAAAAGGTCATCGACTCGTGCTCGCGGCTTCCGCTGGCGCTGGCGGTCGTGGCGGCTCGCGCGGCGACACACCCTCGTTTCTCACTGGCCGAGCTGGCGGCGGAGCTGGCCGACAGCCGCGAGCGGCTCGACGCTCTCGCCGGCGACGACCCGAACACCGACATGCGTGCGGTGTTCTCCTGGTCCTACCAAGCCCTCACACCACCGGCGGCAAGGCTGTTCCGCCTGCTCGGCCTGCACCCCGGGCCCGACGTCGCCGTGCCCGCCGCGGCGAGCCTCTGCGCGCTCACGACGGCGCAGGTGCGACCGCTGCTGGCCGAGCTCGTCCGCACCAACCTTCTCACCGAGCACAGTCCCGGCCGGTACGCCTTCCACGACCTGTTGCGCGCCTACGCCTCGGATCTCGCGCACCGCCTCGAACCGGAGGAACAGCGTCTCGGCGCCACCGGCCGCGCATTCGACCACTACCTGCACACCGCGCACAACGCTGACCGGCTGATGTACCCCGCCCGCGACCCTTTCCCACCCGACGCGCCGCGGCCCGGCGTCAACCCGGAACACATCACCGATCACCCGGAGGCCCTGGCCTGGTTCACCGCCGAGCATCACGTGCTGCTGGCCGCTGTCAGCCGTGCCGGCGCCACCGGTTTCGACACCGCGTGCTGGCAACTGACCTGGTACATGTGGACCTTCCTGTTCCGGCGCGGACACACGCACGACCTTGTCGCCGCCGGCCGGATCGCGCTCGCCGCCGCACACCGCCTGGCCGATCCCACCGTCCAATCCCGAACCCACAGCATGCTGGCGAACGCCTACGACATTCTGGGCCGGTTCGACGACGCCGTCACGGAGTTACAACACGGCTTGGAACTGTCCATCCGCGGCGGTGACGTGTCCCTGCAGGCCCACGCCCACAACCTGCTGGCCCATGTCTGGGAACGGCAGAACCGGCCGGACCGGGCACTTGAACACGCCTACCAGTCGCTGCGGCTGTACCGGGCCGGTGACCACCGGATCGGGAAGGCTCGCGCACTCAACTCGGTCGGCTGGTACCACACCCTGCTCGGCGAGCACCATAAGGCGATCACCTTCTGCCGGCGGGCGCTGGCCTTGCACAAGCACGTCGGAAACCGCGAGGGACAGGCGGCCACCTGGGACAGCCTTGGCTATGCCCACCATCATCTCGGCCGGCACGCCGAGGCGGTCACCTGTTACCTGCAGGCTCTCACCCTTTACCGTGACACCGGCAACCGCCAGGAGGAAGCCAACACCCTCGCCCGCCTTGGGGACACCCACCACTCGGTCGGCGACGCGGACTCGGCGCGCGAAGCGTGGCAACATGCCAGCACCATCTTCGAGGACCTCGACCGTCCCGACGCCGACCAGGTCCGCGCCAAGCTCGCCCGGCTGCAATCACCGTAAAAAGTCTCACACCTTGACCGGGCTGTATTTGCTTCATACGGTTTCCCATGTCGACTTCCACCGCATCCCCCAGCGAGGAGGAGAGATATATGGGAAAGCGCTTGCGCGCTCTCCTCGTGGTCGCGTTAGTCGCGCTCACGACGGGTGCGACGCCGGCACAGGCCGGCAGCGAGCCTGTAAAGAATGACCAATGCGACGACCTGAGCGTGCTTGCCGGCCTGGCGCCGCAGGACGTTCCCGAGATGGCGCGTGGCGAGGGCGGTCAGCTGCGCGAGCCAGTTCTGAACCACGTGACGTATGAAGACTTGCCGGCCAGTGCCGTGGGCAAGGGCAAGCAGCTCAAGAACGTCACGGTGCCGGTGCGGTTCCACGTCGTACACGACAATGGCATCGGCAATGTCTCCGATGACGACATCACCCAGCAGATCCGTGTCATGAACCTGAGTTTCTCCGGGTTCTACGGCGGCGTCGACACCGGCTTCCGGTTCACGCTCGTCGGCGTCACGCGGACCAACAATGCCGAGTGGTTCCACGCCACCGCCGGGACATCGGCGGAGCGGGCGATGAAGCGGGCGCTGCACTCCGGCGACGCGGGCACGCTCGAGTACTACTCGACAACGGCCGGCCCGTTCCTGGGCTGGGCGTACTTCCCAGGATTGGGCGCGGGCCACGCGTACCTCGACGGCATCGTCGTCGACTGGGAGTCGATGTACAAGACGTCCGAAACCTACAAGGACCGCTACGACCTCGGCTTCACCGCCGTGCACGAGGCCGGTCACTGGTTCGGGCTGCACCACACCTTCAACGGCGCCTGCAACGCCAAGGGCGACCACGTCGACGACACGCCGGCACAGGGCATTCCGACCAGCGGCTGCCCGGCCGACGGGACAAACGACACCTGCCCGCGGGAGCCCGGGTTCGACCCGATCCACAACTACATGGACTACTCGTACGACCAGTGCTACGAGGAGCTGACCGCGGGTCAGACCGCGCGGGCACGCGACTTCTGGCAGGAATTCCGCGCATAGCGGGAGCAAAAGCCGGCAAGTGGCGATCGGTCCAATGTGGCCGGTCGCCATTTGTTTCGGGGGTACCGGATCAGCCGCCCGCCGGTAGGGTCACTGATCGTGAGCGTCGAGACCTGGGACAGCATCGCGGACTGGTATGCCGAGCATTTGCGGGCCGGCTCGGCGATGCACGAGTTCGCGAGGGACGTGCTGCTGGCCGCGTTGCCGGTCGATCTGCGGGGCCGGCGGGTGCTGGACGTGGGCTGCGGCGAAGGGATTATCACCCGGGCGCTTGCCGGCCGTGGAGCCGAGGCGGTGGGGATAGATCCGGCCGAGCGACTCATCGCTCATGCCCTTGCCAGCGAGGACAAATCCGCGACGGGGGCACGCTACGCGGTCGACGACGGGTGCACCCTGTCGACGATCGCCGACGGCAGCGCCGACTGGGTCACCGCGGGGCTGTCGCTGAACAACGTCCCGGATCTGGCCGCGGCCGCCGACGCCGTGGCAAGGGTTCTTGTCCCGGGCGGCCGGTTGGCGTTCACCATCCCGCATCCCTGCTTCGAGGCCCCGCACGCGAGCTGGACCGGGACGGCTGACGGGTCGACTCGGCGCACTGTCGGTGACTACCTGAACGAAGGCTTCTGGCGATCGGCCAACCCGCAGGGCGTGCGCAGGGTTGGCAACCAGCACCGGACGCTGTCGACCTGCCTGATGACGCTGATCGGACGCGGGTTCGCCATCGAGGTCGTGGCCGAACCCGTTCCCGACAGCCGGGTCACGGCCGAGCAGCCGCGCCGTGCCGGGCTACCGCCGTTCCTGCTCGTCGTCGCCTGCCGGGCCTAGCCCGTGATGATGCTGACGGCGACGGCGAGCACGATCGCGTTGTAGAAGAAACTGATGATGGCGTGGACCATCACGTGCCAGCGCAGCGCCCTGGATTGCACCTCCACATCGGAGGCGGCGAACGACACCCCGATGGTGAATGAGAAGTAGAGGAAATCCACCAATCCCGGATGGGAGGTACCGGGAAATCGCCACTTGTCCCAATGCGCATAGAACCGCGCGTAGCCGGCGTGCAGCAGCAGCCACGCGCACACCATGACGATCACCCCGAGGCCGTGCACCAGCTCGCCGTAGTCTTCGCCGCTCGCCGACAGCACGTCGAGGGCCGCCCCCAGACCGGTAAGGCTCGCCGCCGCCGACAGCAGGAAGCCGAGGCGCCGGCCGGTCACCGAAGAGGCGTCCGCCGTTGCCGAATCCTCGGGGCCGTCCGCGGTGCGCAGCCTGCGCGCGTGCCGCCCGCCGATGACCAGATAGCAGATGGCCAGCGCTCCCCAGGTGGCAAGGAACTGGGCCTGCTGCTTCTCGGTCTCGTTGCCGAGGATGGTGAAACCCAGCCCGTACCCCGCCAGCACCAGCTCGGTTGCCCGTGCCGCCATGGATTTCGCCCGCATGCAAGCTGTAACGACGGCACGGGCCGCAGGGCTCAGCGTTCGTAGACCAGGATGGTCACGCCCTCGCCGACCGCCCGCGCCTGCGTCTGGCGCAGCTTCTTCTTGCCGCCGGTCGAACCGAACAGGCGCTTGCCGTCGCCCAAAATTATCGGAAACACCATGAGCCGTAGCTCGTCGACGAGGTCGGCGTCGATGAGCGACTGGGCGAGGGTGCCGCTGCCGTGTACCTGGATCTCGCCGTCATGCTGGTCGCGGAGTGCGGCCACGCGCTGCGGGGCGTCGCTGCCGATGATTGTGGTGTTCTCCCACGTCGCCTCGTCGTCGGTGAGCGTGGTGGACACGACGTACTTGGGGATCGCGTTGTACATCGCGAACTCCTCGATCTTCGGCCAGTCCCGGGCGAAGGACTTGTAGGTGTTGCGCCCCAACAGGAGCGCGGAGCACGCCTGCCCTTCCTCGCCCTTCTTTCCCATGATTGGGACATTACCCGGCCGTCCGGACACGACCTTGACCGAGGCATCGGCAGCCGGTACCGTTCCGGATCAGCGTTTCTTCCGGAATTTTTCCGGAACTAGGCGGGAGAAGGACCAGCCATGTGGGGGTACGCATTCGACGCCGGCCGGTTGGCCGTCGCCGCTGCCCTGCTGGTGGCCGGAGCGTCCAAACTGGTCAGTCCGCGCCCGCTGGCGACCAGTCTGGGCCAGGTTTTCGGCTGGGCCCGCCCGGCCGGAATCGCCGCCGCACGGGTCGTTGCCGCGATCGAACTGCTGGCCGCCTGCCTCCTCGCTGCGGGCGGACCGCTGATCGTCGGGCTGGCGCTGACCGGCCTCGTCGGCGCGGGAATCGTGGTGTTCGTCAGCGCCGCGATGCGTCGCGGGGCGACGGCACCGTGCGGCTGCTTCGGCGAGTCCAGCGGGCGGCCGATCGGAGTCCGGAACCTGTTGGGCGGCATAGGGTTTCTTGCCGGCGCAGGCGGGCTGCTGATCCTACCCGGGCCGGGGACGGCCACCGCCGAACTGATGCTGCCGCTGACCGCGACGGTCGCGCTGGCGGCGGTGATGGTGCGCGACCGGGCGCGGCTGCTGGCCCCGTTCCGGCGCCATTTCCGTAATCCCACGGAGGTGCCTTGATGGTTGAGATCGTGCTGGGCGTGGCCGTCTTCGTGCTCGCGATCGCGGTGGTCGGGCTGTTCGCGATGATGGGGGAGCTGTCGTCCAAGGTGTCCGACCGGGCCGCACCGTCCGGTTTGGAGCATGCGGTGGTACCGCACCCGCACCCGGTTCCGGAGGCGAAGCTCGGGGTCGAGCCCGCCGAGTGGCCGGACGAGCTGGCAGCGGTCCGCGACGCCGAGCGGGCGCACGTGGTGGTGTTCGGTTCCACCTGCCTGACCTGCGGGCACATCGCCAGCGGCGAGACCGGCCCGCTCGACGTGCTCGCGCCGCCGCTGGCGATCGTGGTCGCCTGCCCCGGCGAGGACGACGGCATCGAGTTCGTCACCAGGCATCCGATGGTCACCGCCTACCCGGTCGTGCTCGATGTCGGTGCCGTCTGGCTGACCCGCAACTTCGAGATGGGGACCAGCCCGGGCGTGATGGTCTTCGCCAACGGCCGGCTTGAGTCCGCGCACACGTTCACCTCGGCGGCGGCGCTCAAGCTGCTGCCCGCCGATGCCCACGCGGGCCGATGACGACCTGGTTGGTGGTGGCCGGCATCGGGGCCGTGCTCCAGTTGCTCAGCCCTTGAGGGCGTTCGATGGTTGGCGTGTCCAACCCGATCATGCGGCGCGACCGCAGGGCCGGCTGGCGGTTCATCGCCGGGTTCGGCGCCGGGCTGGCCGTGGCGACAGTCGTGCTCGCCGGGCCGCTGGTGCTGCTGTCGTCGGCGGCAAGGCTTGCGCCGCAACCGGTCCGGGTCGGTGTGCTGGTGGCGCTCGTGGCCCTGCTCGCCGTCGCCGACCTGCTCAACCGCACCCCGCACGTGTGGCGGCAGGTGCCCCAGCGCTTCGCCCGTGAGCTCAACGACCAGCCGGGACGGCTCGGCTTCATCTGGGCGGTGGACCTGGGGCTGATGGTGACGACCCAGAAGACGACCTCGCTGCTGTGGATCGCGCTGGCCGGGGCGGTCCTTGTGGGTACCCCCGGATTGGTTTTGATGACCCTGGTCTGCGCATCTGTCCTTTATGGACTGGTGACCGCCGTGCTGGTGGTCACCGGGGACGGCTTCCTGCCGGAGCCGCAGCGGATCACGCGGATCGGTGGCTGGGGCGGCGCCGCGCGCAGGGTCGCCGGCGCGGCCGGGCTGGGCCTGGCGGCGGTGTTGGCGGTGAACCTGTGGTGAGCGCGAGTGGCATGCCGCTGGCCGACCGCGCACTGAAGGGCGGCGCGGTGGTGGTGACGCGATTCGCTTGCCGCACAAGGCGAGACGTCCTGCTGATGTGGTGGCTGCACGCCCGGGTCAAGCCTGCGGTCAAGGCGCGAGCCCGCGGCTTCCTGGGCGGGCGGCTGTTCATCGACTGGCGCGCTCGGACCGTCCGCAGCGTGACCCTGTGGAGCGACCCCGCCCACCTGTACAGCATGGGCGAAGTCCCGCAGCACATCGAGGCCGCGCGGGTCCCGCGGCGGCGCGGTATCCGCACCACGTGCGGCATTTACACGTTCGAGGGGGAGTGCATGACGACGATGTTCGGCGTGCCGCCCAACGACAAGCCGGCACCACTGGATCTACTGGAAGGAGAGGGATGTCAACAGGTCATGAGAAACGCGGGTGGGGCCGCCGCGGCTTCCTGAAAGGCGTGGGAGCAAGCGCCTTGGCCACCGCCGCGACGGTGTTCGGCACGTCCAAGGCCGCCCAGGCGTACACCGTCGCGTGTTGCAGCCTGGCGGTGCCGCCGTCGAGCTGGAACACCTGCGCCAGCAGGAGCGACCGCTACATCTGGTCGTGCACCAAGGCTGCGCCGCACGGCACGTGCTACCGGTACCAGTGCTGCGATGCCGGTAAGACCCCATGGGGGACATGGACGATCTCCGCATGGCGGCAAGTGGGCATCTGCTGAAGCGCCCTGAACGGCTCCGTAACTTTCGGTCAAGCATCGAAAGTTACGGGGCGGCGCGGCGGTGATCGGGTCCAGTCGCTCTCTGCTGTCCGGCTCGCAACGCTAGATAAACCGCTACGCGGATGAAACCCGGTGCTGATCACTCTTGCCTGCGACTTGGCCGGTGCCACCCGTTCCTATGATCTTAACTCTTCGTGAGTTAGTTGCTTAGGTTAAAGCCACTGTTCTTTTGCTACCGCTCGTTCGCGCATATGTTCGGTTGAATCTTCAATAAGAGGAGGCCTTGCATGAGCGCGAGAAAACGAGCGGTGCTCGCGTCGGTAGCGGTGGGAATGCTGGTCGTTGTCGGTTTAGCCGGCCCGGCCAACGCTGCCGGCCGGGTGACCGGGCAAACCTTGGGTGTGGGCGACATCCGGTGCACCGACCGGGTACTCTCCGACAACGGGGCAAGGGCGACCGGATTCCTCAACGGCGGCCTCGGGGAGTGGACGGTCCGGCGGGCCGACCCGGTCACCGGCGCCGAGACCGTGGTGTTCCGGCAGGCGACCGGGTCCTTGTTCAAGCCGCCGGTCCCACTCGACAAGATCATCGCACCGGCAGCCCCGGGCGCCTTCCTATACCGGCAGTGCATCAGCATCAGCCGGATCACCAAGCCCACCTTCTTCAGCGCCACCCACTACGAGATGGAGCTGAAATCCTCCAGCCCCAACGCCGTCTTTGACATCGGCCCGGAACCGGCGACGCGGTCCCTCTACGCGCGGGCATGCGGCGACAAGACCGCCGTGCCAGGCAACAGGATCCGGCTCGTCGGATCCGGGAACCGGTTGGTGCAGTGGCTTATCGCGCCGGTCGAGACCACCAACAACTTCGAAGGAACCTGGTTCGTCCTCTACACCCCGGCCATCAGCATCGACCAGACGCTTGAACTCGACCCCGAGATCCTCGCAGTGTCGGCATGCGCCGCCCACGGCGAGTTCACGGAGGACAAGCTGACGGTGTCGTTCGAGCTGTCCACCAGCTAAGCAACACTTGTGACCGGGCGCCGCCATCGACTCGGCGGCGCCGGTCGCCGACGGCCGCCGGATGTTCAGCCCCGAGGCTGTCGCCGACTATCGAGCGATCGGCCGCGCCTGAACAGGGTATCGGGTTTTGATCACGGTGCGCAGGTCGCCGACAAGGTCCTCGAAACGATCGCGCATCAGGTCGGCCGTCACGTGGAACACGACCCACTCCGCGCCGAGAAGGCGGTTGAGCCGGTGCCGATCCCGCTCCAGCTGGGATGCGCTTGCGTGCCAGCGGCCGTCGTACTCGACAGCGATCTTGAGCTCCGGTAGCGCGAGATCC